>JAYTHM010000500.1:0-3026 GCA_043732645.1 Frankiales bacterium | reverse complement strand
AGTCCGTGTACGAGGGGAGCTGCGCGATCCCGATGTGCTCGGTGAGGCCGATGGAGCTGATGGCATCGAAACCGGTGTCGAGGACGTCGCGGTAGTCGCTGAAGCGAACGTCGACGCGGTCAGCGAGGCCCCGCTCGGCGGCCTGCTTGCGACCCCACTCGGCCTGCTGCCGGCTGAGGGTGGCCGCGACGACCTCGACGCCGTAGTGCTCGGCGGCATGGATGGCCATCCCGCCCCAGCCGCAACCGACATCAAGCAGCCGCATCCCAGGCCGCAGGCCGAGCTTCTGGCAGACCAGGTCGAACTTGGCGTACTGCGCCTGCTCCAGCGTCGCCGACTCCGTGGGGTAAACCGCGCAGGTGTAGGCCATCGACGGCCCGAGGACCCAGCGGTAGAAGGTGTTGGACACGTCGTAGTGGTGGGAGATCGCCAGGGCGTCGCGCCCCTTGGTGTGCCGACGCAGTCCGGCCAGGTAGCGCTTGGCACCGACCTCCTGCGGCGGTGGCTCGACCCAGTGCAGCGTCTCCAGGCCGAGCGACCGAAGCACCTGCATCCGCTCAGCCCAGGACAGGTCGCCCATCTTGGTGCGGGTCAGCGCCCACAGCAGCGTGTAGTGGTCGGGGGCGTCCATGTCGAGCTCGCCGGACACATAGGCCCGGACCATGCCCAGCTCGCCTGGGGCGGACACCAGGTGGGACAGCGCCTTGGGCGACTGGATCCGCAAGGTGATGTCGGAGTCCGGCGGGCCGGCGCTGGATCCGTCGTAGGCCTCGAATCTGGCACGACCTGGAAGGACCGAGGCAAGGGCGTCGGCGACGGGAAGTCGGGTCATGCATTCCTCCGGGAGTGAGCGGCGTTCTCAGCGACGTTGGACGCACTTCGCGTAGAGGTCGAGCAGGCGGCCGTCGGGGTCGTACGTCTTCTTCAAGACGTCGTACGTCGGGCCGTTGTAGAGCCGCCAGAAGTGCTCGGGCTCGTAGAAGCTGGTGCTGTAGAGCGACTTGCGGCCACCGAGATCGTCGACGAGCGTCTCGATGATCCGGTTGTGGGTGGATGGGTCCTCGCCCGGCTCGAGCGCCACGGAGGACCAGAAGCCCACGTTGACGTAGAGCGTGGCCGGGTCCATCCGGTAGAGCTCCCAGATGTCCTCAGCGGAGCGCTGCTGCAGCGGGCAGAACCAGACCGGCTCGATCTTGACTTCGCAGGCGAAGACGTCCATGAACGCGTCGAGGTTGTCGATCGGGACCTCGATGTCCTGCACGACCTCTTCGCGTTCCGGCCGGCCCTTGCGTCGGTCGTAGCGGGTCTTCCAGCGGTGCTTTTGCTCGAAGGCGACGAGCTTCCACCAGATGTCGCTGCGCAGGTACCGGCGCGGGATCCACCGGCGTACAGCGGGATTCTGGACACCGAAGGCGCGGCTGCACCAGAACCAGTCGGTGTCCCAGCGCCACAGGTAGTCGCGGACCGTCAGCCAGTCCTCGCGGCGCTCCTGGACGGACCTGTAGTAGACGGCCATGCCGGTGTAGTCGCTCAGCAACGGCGCCCGGTCCGCCCAGCGGCCGACGGTGATGTAGACCTCGGTCGAGCTGAACCAGGTTCCGTCAACGAAGGCCGCCGGGCCGGCGTCGTCCCCGACCCCGTTGCGGCAGTGCCGGCGCATGACCTCGACGGCCTCGGTCACCGACCCGCACCGGATGTGCTCGAGGTGGACGTACGGGCGGGTGGCCTCGAGCTCGATCTGCAGCCGCAGCGCGTAGCCCAGCGTGCCGTAGGAATTCGGGAAGCCATGGAACAGGTCGGCGTTCTGCGTGCGGCTGCATGTGACGACCTGACCGTCGCCGGTGAGGATGTCCATCTCGAGGACCGACTCGTGCGGTGCGCCGTTGCGAAAGCTCGAGCTTTCGATGCCCAGCCCGGTCACGGCCCCACCGAGCGTGATGGTCTTGAGCTGCGGCACCACCAGCGGCATCTGCCCCGAGGGCAAGGTGGCATCGACCAGGGCCTCGTACGTCGTCATCCCCAACACGTCCGCTACGCCGTCCTCCACGCGGAGGACGCCGCTGAAGTCGCTGACGTCGAGTCGCTGGGAAGGTCCGCTGCGGGTGCGGAACAGGTTCGAGGTCTTCTTGCCGAGCCGGATCGGCGCGCCAAGCGGCAGCGCGGCCAGCTGACCTCTCAGCTCGGCCACAGCTGCGTCGTAATCGGCGCGGGTCGGCACAGCCAGAGCCTAGCCCGGTCGGTTGCTGCTTCATGCCGACAACACAAGATGAACCACAGGCGCAACGCGGGCCTGTCTCGCGGGCACGACGCCGGGCGGGATGACAGACTCTGGCGGTGGAACTCTGGGGGAGCAACGTGGCCGAGCACCTCGACGTCGAGGACGTGAGCATCGAGGAAGCCGCCGTTGAGCTGGGGATGGCCCCGGCTGCCGTGATCCACCTGCTGGAGTCCGGCCGCCTCCCTTCCCACCTGGGCGCCGACGGCCGTCGGCGCCGGGTCCTGTCGGCCGACCTCGCCATCCACCGTGAGGTGCGCTTCAACGCCCAGCAGCGCCGCGTGCAGGAGCGGCGCGCGCGCGCATGGGCCGAGCCTGAGGCCGACGAGCTCGTCGGCTGACGCAGGGTGACCTCTGACCCCCGAGCTGACGCGGAGCTGGTCCTGCAGGCCCTGGCCGGACCGACCGCGGTCCTGCGCGAGGACCAGTGGAGCGCTATCTCAGCGCTGGTCGAGGATCACCGGCGAGCCCTCGTGGTGCAGCGGACCGGATGGGGCAAGTCAGCGGTGTACTTCGTCGCGACGGCTCTGCTACGGGCTCGCGGAGCCGGGCCGACCGTGATCGTGAGCCCACTGCTTGCCCTGATGCGCAACCAGGTCGCGGCCGCTGAGCGTGCCGGCATCAAGGCCGTCACGGTCAACTCCAGCAACCTCGAGCAGTGGCAAGGCGTGTACGACGACATCGCCGCCGGTCGCGCCGACGTGCTGCTGGTCAGTCCCGAGCGGCTCAACAACCCGGGCTTTCGCGACGA
>JAYTHM010000499.1:0-3033 GCA_043732645.1 Frankiales bacterium | reverse complement strand
CTCGCGGTGGCGGTGCTCCGCTGGCTGGCCGTCCGCAGCCTCGCCGAGGACCTCGGCGTCGAGGACGAGCTGCGGCCCGGTGCCAACCGGCTAGAGCTACTTCCCGACGGCCATCAGCCGCCCCCCGGCCTGAGCCCGCTGAGCCCCAGTGAACGGTTCCTGTCGGCCGAGGCCACCCGTGGGCTGGCCGACCTCGAGCGGTACCTGCTCGACGCCGCCTAAGGGATGGCTGCCTACCCGGGACAGGCGCCCCGGAAGGCGTAGCCTCCTAGGGATGAGCACCCCTGTCATCGGCTTCAGCACCCTCGTCGAGGAGCGCACCGAGGAGCGCGAGCTCCAAGACCCCGCGAGTTGCGCGCACATCGTGAAGGACCCCGGCAAGGTGACCGAGGCCTACATCCTCGGTACGCCGGTCGAGGCCCTGTGCGGGCACGTCTTCACACCCAGCAAGGATCCGAAGTCGCTGCCGATCTGCGAGACGTGCAAGGACATCGCCGACATCCGTACGGATGGCAAGGGCGGCGAGATCGGCTAGCCCTTAAAGTCCAGGAATCCCTGCCGACAAGGGCAGCCGAAGGAGGACCCATGCCGCTCAACCCGCAGATTGCCGCCTTCCTGCCACTGATCAGCGGCGCACCACCGCTGGCCGACGGCACTATTGACAGCGCCCGGGCAGGGTTTCGGTTGTTCACCGTGGACCTACGCGACCCGGCCATCCTCGTGCCGGTGCTCAGCAGCGAGGACGTGACCTACCCAGCGGCTGAGGGCGAGCTCATGGCGCGGGTCTACCGCCCCGCCGTCGAGGGCCCGGTGCCAACGATCTTGTTCGTGCACGGCGGGGGCTTCGTGATGGGTGACATCGACACCCACGACGACCAAGCCCGCCTGCTGTGCGCTCAGGTCGGTGCCGTCGTTGTCAGCATCGACTACCGGCTCGCACCGGAGCACCCCTTCCCGGCGGGCTACCTCGACGCCCTTGCTGCGCACCGCTGGGTCGTCGAGACTGTGGACGAGCTCGGTGGCGACGTCGCGCGGATCGCCGTCGCCGGCGACAGCGCCGGAGGGAACCTGAGCGCGGGGGTGGCGCTTGCCGCCCGAGACGCAGGGCTGCCCCTTGCGGCCCAGCTGCTGATCTACCCGGGGACGGACTTCGTCGACAGCGAGGACTACCCGAGCCGGGTCGAGAACGCCCAGGGCTACCTCCTCACCGAGGTGGACATGCGCTGGTTCCGGCAGTTCTACGCCGCTGACGCGGCCGACCCGCGGGCGTCGGTGCTGCGGCACCCCGACCTGACGGGACTCGCGCCGGCGATCGTCGCGGTCGCCGAGTTCGACCCGCTGCGGGACGAGGGCGAGGCGTATGCGGCGGCCCTCGCACGGGCGGGGGTGCCCGTAACGTGCACGCGGTACCCAGGACTGATCCACGGCTTCTTCGGCCTCGGCCACCTGTCCGAGGACGCCAAGGCCGCGAACCTCGAGATCTGCGCCCGGCTCAAGGCACTGCTGGCATGATCACCGCGATCGTGAACATCAACGCTGCTGTCGACCGCATTCCCGAGGTCGCGCAGGCCATCGCGGACCTCGATGGCGTGACCGAGGTCTACTCAGTAGCCGGCGACGTCGACCTCGTCGCGATGGTCCGGGTCCGGCGGCACGAGGAGCTCGCCGACGTCATCGCGGGCCGGCTCAACAAGGTCGCGGGCGTGCTGGCCACGCAGACGCTGATCGCCTTCCAGTCCTACTCCACGCACGACCTGGAAGCGACCTTCTCACTCGGCCTCGAGGACTAGCGGGACGAGCCGACTGGGCTCAGACCGTCCTGCTCGTCGGTGAGGTCGCTCCGCAGCCTGGCCAGGACGACGGTCGTGGCGACCGCTCCCCCGCAGAGTCCGAAGACCCACAGCCAACCCAGCCCGTTGCCGATCAGCACGGCCGACAGCGCCGGTGACACGACGAAGGCGACCGAGAACATCCCGCCCGCCAGTGCGTTGTAGCGCCCGCGCAGCCGGTCGGTGGCGATCGCGTTGAGCAGTGGCTGCATCGCGGGCGCCTGGAACACCTCGCCCAGCCCGAACACCGCCGCGAACACCAGGACTGCGACAGTCGACTGGCTCAGGCCGAGCAGCCCCCACGCCAGCGCCCACAGCCCGGCTGCCACCGTAAGTGCCCTCGTGCGACGCCAGTGCCCCAGCCAGCGCACGACGGGCAGCTGCAGCGCGACGATCACAACGGTGTTGACGGTGTAGGCCAGTGCGATCACCGACGGTGACACGTGACCCTCGACGCGTGCGAACGCCGGTAGTCCCGTATCGAGGGCGGCATAGCCGGTCATCGCGAACAGCAACCACAACAGGCACAACCTGCGCAGCAACGGGTCAGCCCACACCTCTCGGTAAGACGGGCTGTCGCTGCCCTCCTCGTGCACCGGCCGGCGGCTCGACGGCAGCAGGAGCAACGGGGCGACACTCAGCAGCGCTGCAGCCCAGAACAACCCCTCGAAGGTGCTCGGCCGGTGGACGTCGACCACCGCGGCGCTGACGAGCGTCCCCACCCCGATGGCGGCGTTGATGACGGTGAACTGCACGCCGTACGCGTGGGCGGACTGTGACGGACTGTCGACGAGAGCTGCGAGCAACGCGTTGGCGGCCGGAAACGACGGGCCCAGCCCGATACCGTTGAGCAGCAGTGCGGGCAGCACCTGCTTCGGCGTGCTCCCCAGCGCGAGGCCGGCCAGTCCGGCGGCCTGTAGCAGCAGGCACCCGGTCAGGACGGCCCGGGGGCCGAGCCGGTCGATCAGCGCACCACCAACCGGCACCGACAGCAGCCCGACGACGCCGGGGACGGCCAGCAGCAACCCCACCGTCGGCAACGAGATGCCACGGACCTCGTGCAGCAAGATGAGCGTGAACGGGAGCGTGAGGCCGGTGCCGAAGCGGGTGATGCCCACCGCCAGCAGGTAGCGCTGGATCCCTGGTCCAAGGCGGGTGCGTTCGGCGGTGGTCACCAACCCACTCTGCCCTGCGGCGCCGACGG
>JAYTHM010000498.1:0-3037 GCA_043732645.1 Frankiales bacterium | reverse complement strand
TCACCCCCGCACACCCAGAGCACGGGCACACCATCGGCGTCGAGACGACCACCGGTCCGCTGGGCCAGGGCGTCGGGAACGCGGTCGGCATGGCGATGGCCAGCCGCCGCGAACGCGGGCTGCTCGACCCCGACGCCGCTCCGGGCATGTCACCGTTCGACCACCACATCTGGTGCTTCGCCTCCGACGGTGACCTCGAGGAGGGCGTGAGTGCAGAGGCCTCCTCCCTTGCCGGTACGCAGCGGCTCGGCAACCTCACGCTGCTGTGGGACGACAACCGGATTACCATTGAGGATGACACGAATATCGCGTTCACCGAGGATGTTTGCGCGCGTTACGAGGCCTACGGCTGGCACGTGCAGCGGGTCGACTGGGTCGGCAGCGACGGCAGCTACGTCGAGGACGTGGCCGCCCTCGACAAGGCCCTGACCAAGGCCAGGGCCGAGACGGAGCGCCCGTCGTTCATCGCGCTCCGGACCATCATCGGCTGGCCTGCCCCCACCAAGCAGAACACCGGCAAAGCCCACGGCTCGGCACTCGGCGCGGCGGAGGTCGCGGCCACGAAGACGCTCATGGGCCTGGACCCGGAGCGCACGTTCCAGCTGCCAGAGGACGTCCTGGATCACGCCCGCGAGGTCGTCGCCCGTGGCCGAGCCGGCCACGCGCACTGGCAGAAAGCTTTCGATGCCTGGGCCGCAGGCAACCCCGACGGTGCGGCCCTGCTCGCCAGGATGCAGACCCGGACCCTGCCCGACGGCTGGACCGCCCAGGTCCCAACCTTCGCCGAGGACCCGAAGGGGATTGCCACCCGCAAGGCCTCCGGCGCGGTGCTCACCGCTCTCGCGCCGGCTCTGCCCGAGCTGTGGGGCGGCTCGGCGGACCTGGCCGAGTCCAACAACACCACTCCCCAGGGCGCGCCGTCGTTCCTGCCGTCGGACCGCCAGAGCAAGGAGTTCCAGGGCGGCCCCTACGGTCGGGTACTGCACTTCGGCATCCGCGAGCACGCGATGGGCGCGATCATGAACGGCATTGCGTTGCACGGCGGTACCCGCGTCTACGGCGGCACGTTCCTGGTCTTCAGCGACTACATGCGCGGCGCCGTCCGACTCGCCGCGCTAATGAAGCTTCCCGTCACTTATGTCTGGACGCACGACTCGATCGGACTCGGCGAGGACGGCCCGACCCACCAGCCGATCGAACACCTTGCGTCCCTGCGGGCCCTGCCCGGCCTTGATGTGATCCGTCCCGCAGACGCCAACGAAACCGCGGTTGCCTGGCAGACCCTGCTCGGTCACACCGACCGGCCGGCAGCGCTCGCACTCACCCGCCAGAACGTCCCCGTCCTCGACGCCGAGGTCGCCAAGGGCGCCGCCCGCGGGGGCTACGTGCTCGCCGACGCCAGCGATGGCCAGCCCAGGGTGCTGCTGATCGCGACCGGCTCAGAGGTGCAGATCGCCCTCGCGGCCCGCGACCTGCTCGAAGCCGAGGGCACCCCCACCCGGGTCGTCTCCATGCCGTGCGTCGAGTGGTTCCGCGAGCAGACCCTCGCCTACCGGATGACGGTCCTGCCCCCGGACGTCAAGGCGCGGGTGTCGATCGAGGCAGGCATCGCGCAGTCGTGGTGGGAGTTCCTCGGCGACGCCGGCGTCCCCCTGTCGCTCGAGCACTTCGGTGCGTCGGCGCCGTACACCGTGCTCTACGAGCAGTTCGGGCTGACGGCAGAACGGGCCGTCGCCGCCGCCCACGAGTCGCTGAGTCTGCTCGGGCAGACACAGGGCTCCACCACCGGCAACTGATCCACGACCCCCAGGGAGACTCCCCATGACCGATGCACTTGCCGACCTGTCCGCCGCGGGTGTCGCGGTCTGGCTGGATGACTTGTCCCGGGAGCGGCTGCGCTCGGGCAACCTCGAGGGCCTGGTCCGCGACCAGCACGTCGTCGGCGTCACCACCAACCCGTCCATCTTCCAGAAGGCCCTGTCGGACGGGGCGGCCTACAACGAGCAGGTCCGCGACCTGGCCGTGCGTGGCGTCGACATCGGTGAGGCGGTCCGCGCGCTGACGACCTTCGACGTGCGCTGGGCCTGCGACGTCCTGCGGCCCGCCTATGACGCCAGCGACACCGTCGACGGCCGGGTCTCGATCGAGGTCGACCCGCGGATCAGCGCCGACGCCGACAAGACTGCCGCCGAGGCGAAAGCACTGTGGTGGCAGGTCGACCGGCCCAATCTTTACATCAAGATCCCGGCCACCCGCGAGGGGTTGCCAGCCATCACCACGACCTTGGCCGCCGGCATCAGCGTCAATGTCACGCTGATCTTCTCGCTCGAGCGCTACGGGCTGGTCATGGAGGCCTTCCTGGCCGGCCTTGAAGGCGCCCTGGCGGCTGGGCACGATCTGTCCGCGATCGGCTCGGTCGCGAGCTTCTTCGTTAGCCGGGTGGACAGCGAGATCGACAAGCGGCTCGGCCCCGACTCGCCCCTGCGCGGCAAGGCCGCCATCGCCAACGCGCGGCTGGCCTACCAGAACTACGAGGCGGTCATCGCCAGTGACCGCTGGAAGGCTCTCGCCACCGCGGGCGCCAAGCCGCAGCGGCCCCTGTGGGCCTCGACCGGCGTCAAGGACCCCTCGTACGACGACACGCGGTATGTCATCGAGCTGGCCGCGCCCGGGACGGTCAACACCATGCCCGAGGCCACCTTGGAGGCGGTCGCAGACCACGGCGTCGTGCGCGGGGACCAGGTCACCGGCTTCTACGCCGAGGCACAGGGCGTCCTCGATGACCTCAAGGCCGCCGGCATCGACTACGACGAGGTCGTCGAGCTGCTCGAGAAGGAGGGCGTCGAGAAGTTCGAGGCGTCGTGGGAGGACCTCATCGCCTCGGTCACCGACCAGCTCGCCAAGGCCGGCGCGGGGAACCTCGGAGATGGAGCGTGACGGTCACCGTCTCCGTGCAGGGACAGGCCCTGCAGGCGGGGCAGGCCGCTGCCCTGGTGGCTCTGCGCGCGGACGACGTGCCGGCCCGGCTCCTGGCGTA
>JAYTHM010000497.1:0-3038 GCA_043732645.1 Frankiales bacterium | reverse complement strand
GTCTGAGATCCCACGCCGCCGCGTCCTACTGGCCGAGGACGAGGCCCTCATCCGCCTTGACCTCAAGGAAATGCTGCAGGAAGAGGGGTACGACGTCGTGGGTGAGGCCGGCGACGGTGAGAGCGCTGTCCGGCTGGCGCGTGAGCTGCGTCCGGACCTGGTCATCCTGGACGTCAAGATGCCGCTGCTGGACGGCATCTCGGCTGCCGAGCAGGTGGTGAAGGCCCGGATCGCCCCGGTGCTCATCCTGACGGCCTTCAGCCAGCGGGACCTGGTCGAACGGGCCCGTGAAGCAGGGGCGATGGCCTACCTGGTGAAGCCGTTCCAGAAGAAAGACCTGCTCCCGAGCATCGAGATGGCCGTGTCGCGCTTCGCCGAGATCGTGGCCCTCGAGAGCGAGGTGGCGGACCTCAATGGCCGGCTCGAGGCCCGCAAGCTGGTCGACCGGGCCAAGAGCGTGCTGCAGACCAAACATGCGATGACTGAGCCGGAGGCCTTCCGCTGGGTGCAGCGGGCCTCGATGGACCAGCGCCGGTCGATGCGCACCGTGGCGCAGGACATCGTCGACGGCCTGCTGGTCCCGTCACACGAGCCGGTTATATCCGTAGAAAACACCACCTGAGCCATTCGGCTCCATCACGGTCGCGCAACAGGGCCGAACGGCTCGGCCAAGGTGCTTGGTCGTTGGTCTGTTGGCAAGTAGGTTTCGGCGCGCTGTTCACCGAGAGCCGGACACTCCGGTTCTTTCCTGCAGGAGGTAGCTAGTGCACCCACCCCGTCTTATCCGTGTCGCCGCGCCCCTGCTGATCGGTGCCCTTGTGCTCAGTGCGTGCGGCTCCAAGAAGGAGTCCGGCAGCGCGTCGGGCAGCAAGACCCTCACCATCGGTGTCGTCGCCCCGCTCTCAGGTGACCTGTCGGCCGTTGGCAACGGCATCAAGAACGGCGTCGACCTGGCCATCAAGCAGGCCAACGAGAAGAAGACCGTCAAGGGCTACACCCTGACGATGGACGCCCAGGACGACACCGCCAAGGCCGATGTCGGCGCCACCGTGGCTGCCAAGCTCGTCGCCGAGCCCGGCGTCGTCGGTGTGGTCGGCCCGCTGAACTCCAGCGTGGCGAAGTCGGTCGCCCCGGTCATGGCGCAGGCCAACCTGGTTGTGATCTCGCCGTCGAACTCCAACGTCGACCTCACCGGCCGTGGCGCCCTCGTCACTGGTGGCACCCAGGTCCGTCCGTACAAGAGCTACTTCCGGGTGGTGGCCTCCGATGACATCCAGGGCCCGTTCGCCGCGCAGTTCGCGGTCAAGACCGTGATGGCCAAGACGATCGCGATCGTCCACGACAAGAAGGCCTACGGCCAGGGTCTGGCGGAGGCCTTTGCCAAGGAGGCCACCAAGGACGGCGCCACGGTCCTAAAGACCGAGACGATCAACCCTGGCGATAAGGACTTCTCGGCCACCATCACCAAGCTCAAGGCCCAGAAGCCGGACTTCTTGTTCTACGGCGGGGAGTACCCAGAGGCGTCGTTGCTCACCAAGCAGCTGAAGTCCGCCGGGCTGAAGATCCCGCTGATGGGTGGGGACGGCGTTCAGGCCGACGACTACATCAAGATCGCCGGCGCTGCCGCTGAGGGCGACTACGCCACGGCCCTCGGTGCCCCGACCGACTCCCTGGCCTCGGCGAAGCAGTTCGTGACGGACTACGCCGCGGCCAAGTACGCCGACCCGATCGGCCCGTACGGCGCCTACGCCTACGACGCTGCCAACGTCATCATCGCGGCGCTGGCCACGTCCACCGCCAGCGGTAGCAAGTCCGGCCAGGCCCTGCGTGACGATGTCACCAAAGGGGTCCAGGACTCCAACTACGACGGCATCACCGGCAAGATCACGTTCGACCAGTTCGGCGACACCACCGTCAAGGTCCTGACCGTCTACCAGGTCAAGAGTGGCAAGTTCGTCGCCGTGAAGACGGACACCTTCAAGTAGCTGTCCTACGAAGGGGCGGTGACCGGCTCGGCTGCGGTCACCGTCCCTTCGCTCAGCGTCGCCGGCAGATCCTCGGAGGTATCCGCATGGACGTCTTCTTCCAGCAGCTCGTGAACGCCATCGTCTTGGGCGCCACCTACGGTCTGGTCGCGCTGGGTTACACGATGGTCTACGGCATTGTGCAGCTGATCAACTTTGCGCACGGTGAGATCTACATGCTCGGCGGCTTCGGTGCGCTCACGACGTACCTGGCGCTTCCCAGCGGTACGCCGGCCGGGATCGCCCTGCCGCTCATGCTGGTGGGCGGGATCGTGGTCAGCGTGACCGCCGCGGTCCTCATGGAGCGCTTCGCCTACCGACCGCTGCGCAGCGCCCCTCGTCTCGCGCCGCTGATCACCGCGATCGGGGTGTCGGTGTTCCTGCAGGAGCTGGTGCGCAACTTCTACCCGCATGCCAAGTCCGCGCGGAACTTCCCGCAGCTGGTCAACCCCGACTACCAGGTCAAGCTCGGCAGCAACGTGCAGATCTCAGCGCCCCAGCTGCTCACGGTCGCGGTCGCCCTGGTCGGCATGGTGGCGCTGTCGACGTTCGTGCGGCGCAGCCGCACCGGACGCGCCATGCAGGCCACCGCGCAGGACCCGGACACCGCCCGCCTGATGGGTATCGATACCGACCGCATCATCGTCACGGCCTTCGTGCTCGGCGCGGCGCTGGCGGCCCTTGCGGGCGTGTCCTCGGGTCTGCAGTTCGGGCAGGTCGACTTCCACATGGGCTTCATCACCGGTGTGAAAGCTTTCACCGCCGCGGTGCTCGGTGGCATCGGCAACATCTCCGGCGCGGTCCTGGGTGGTTTCATTCTGGGACTGGTGGAGGTGATGGCGACGCAGTACGCCCCTGACCCGTTCTCGGGGGGAGCCTGGAAGGACGCGTGGTCGTTTGTCGTCCTCATCATCGTCCTGGTCTTCCGCCCGACTGGTCTGCTCGGCGAGCGTGTGGCGGCCCGCGCATGACGACCCAGACCGTCACCGAGACCTCCGGTGCCCGCACCACCCC
>JAYTHM010000496.1:0-10005 GCA_043732645.1 Frankiales bacterium | reverse complement strand
CCTGCGCTCAATGGCCCGTGCCCTGACGTGCGTCGCTGGTAACGGCGGGGTGCGAAGCTCAGGGTTCAAGCCCGAGGGTCCCCGTTCCATCCGGGGGCGACAGGTGAGGGCAAGACCGGACGGGTGAATCGCGTGAACCTCCGTTGATGTCTCGTGAATCCGAACCTTGCTGATGGGTCGTTCGAGCGGGGTACAGGGGCTGGCCGTGGAAGAGCGGCAGGCGCCGACCGGGGAATTGGTACCGGTCGGGTGAGCACCGCTGCCCTCGAGATACAGGAGGCACCCAACCCGGTCTTAGCTCGCGGGTGTGGAACGTGGAAACCCCGTCAGGGTCCGGACACCGATCAGGGTCCGATAAGCCGACCGTGAGGAAGGACCCACTCCCTGGCGGGACAGGATGACCCGAGAAGCGAACGCCGGCAGCCCAAAGGCCACAGGAAACCGGGACACCATGACTGGCCCTCCGCCGGTCGTCCCGCATAACTGGCCGGATACGGGAGGAGTGCCCGACCCGAAAGGGGGCTGACGCGGGTCAGGTGAGCCTGTGCAGAAGCACTGACGATGACACCGGAACCGAAGGGCAAGTTGGACGGCATGGCGACATTAGGCTCGGCACCGATTGCGGCTTTGCCGTTCTCATCGTCGGGTGTCGCGGTGCTGAACGGACCGGAGGACGACGTCCTGGACTGATTTGCCATTGATTGGCAGGCCGCTAAGGACGACGTGCGGCGGCAGCGGCAGCGGCAGCGGCAGCGGATCTTCACGGCCTCGCAGGTAGGGGACCTGAAACAGGTCCGTAGTTTGCAGAAGTTGATGTTGCGTTCCCGGGCGAACACGCTGCTGAGCGTGCGTCGGGTGACGCAGATCAATGCTGGCCGCAAGACCGCGGGCATCGACGGGGAGGTGGTGCTGCTCGCCGTCGGCGAAGGCTGAACTGGCTGACTGGGTGCAACACCGCACCAAGCCGTGGCTGGCCCGTCCGGTCAAGCGGGTATACATCCCGAAAGCAGGCGGAAAACGCCGCCTGCTCGGGATTCCGGTGATTGTCGACCGCGTGCTGCAAGCACGCGTGGTCAACGCGCTGGAACCCGAATGGGAGGCACAGTTCGAGTCGAGGTCCTACGGATTTCGGCCCGGCCGTGGCTGCCACGATGCGATCGAGGCCATCTTCCACGTCGCACGGGGTCCGAACCCCCAGCGGCAGTGGGTCCTCGATGCAGACCTGGCGGCGGCGTTCGACCGGATCGACCATGAGCACCTTCTCCGCCAGCTCGGTACGTTCCCAGCCAGGGGACTGATCGCCGGCTGGCTGAAGGCGGGTGTGGTCGAGAAGGGTCGGTTCACCCCGACCGAGGAGGGAACTCCTCAGGGCGGGGTGGTCAGTCCGTTGCTACTCAACGTGGCGCTGCACGGGATGGAGCAGGCCGCTGGGGTCCGCTACCAGAAGACCGGCGCTCATGCCGGTGAGACGGTGCTGAACTCCCCGGTCCTGGTCAGGTACGCCGACGACCTGGTCGCCTTGTGTCATTCCAAACACGAGGCTGAGCAGGTCAAGGCGCGGCTCACTGAATGGCTGGCGCCCAGGGTGCTGACCTTCAATGGGGACAAGACGCGCATCGTCACCCTGGACGAAGGTTTCGACTTCCGGGGGTTCACCGTCTTCCGACAATCAGGCAAGCTGGCAATCAAGCCGAGTAAGGCGGCACTGAAACGGATCCGGGAACGGCTCCGCACCGAGATGCGCGCCCTGCAAGGGGCCAACGCGGCGATGGTGCTGGTTCAGCTCAACCCCATCATCAGGGGCTGGGCGGCCTACTACCGGACGGCAGTGTCCAGCGAGGCGTTCGGTGCGCTGGACCGCTACCTGTGGCGGCTCACCTACAAGTGAGCCAAGCAAGGTCACGCGAACAAGTCGAGCACTAGACCATGAACCGGTACTTCGGGGCGTTCAACAACTCCAAGCGGGACCGGTGGGTGTTCGGCGACCGCGTAAGGGCGCCTATCGCACCAAGTCCGCCTGGACTGGCATTGTCCCACACCAGATGGTCAAGGGCGGAGCGTCTCCAGATGATCCGGCCCTCGCCCAGTAGTGGGCTGACCGACGGCGTCGAGGAGTCCCCCCGCCGCTGGACCAACTCAGCCTGCACCTAATGAAGATGCAAGCCGGGCGCTGTCCAAGTTGCGGGGACCTGCTCCTTTACGCCGATCACCCACCCCCCAGCCGAATCCGAACAGTGGGTTCGCGTCGCCGGAAAGGCGTTGCTCAGACGTGAACAGCGCACCCTGAAGCTGACCGCGGTCGCCGCTGGCATCAGCTTCCCCGGAGCAGCCCTAGCCCTGCAACTGACCCGGCGCCGCCGATCGCTGACCAGCCGCAAAGGGAGCACCGAGACCGTCTGCACCATCACCGATCTGACCCAAGAGCAGACCAGCCCAGCGGAACTCGCCGACGCCCAACGAGCACACTGGGGTATCGAGAACCGGGTGCATTGGGTCCGCGATGTCACCTACGCCGAAGACCTCTCCCAGATCCGCACCAGCCACGGCCCAGCCGTCATGGCCAGCCTGCGCAACCTCGCCATCAACGTCCACCGCAAAGCCGGCACGACCAACATCGCCGCCACCCGACACCTCAGCCGTCATCCGAATCGGATCCTGCCGCTGCTCACATGACGCTCAGGTCAACTTCGCCGAGGCCCTGCAGATATCGGGCTCCTCAAGCTCGGCGTTGGGTCGCTCGTCCGGGAAACTCGCGGACGAGATGTTCCTGTCGGGGGTCGACGGGGACAGTGGGGCGCTGAAGCTCGTCCACTAAGGCGGCGCGTACAAGCTGGGCATCGCCTTCGCATGGAAGCTGATGGGCTACGGGCTGGGTCAGTTCGGGGCCGACTGGATCGAGGGCAAGCACATCCCGAGGGTCATCGTGGCCAAGAGCGTGAAGCTCGACTCGCCGAGCACCGTTACCGCGTTTACCGCCGCGAGCGCGGCCCAACCGTGGTCCTTCAGGTGTCCACATTCGGCGGTATCCGGCTGGGCCCCGCTTCGGCCGGCCGGGGCCGGTCCTGTTGGTGCAGCCGCACCGCGACGAGGGCGACGTCGTCTTCGGATCCTTCCGGTACGAGCCTGTCGAGCAGCCCGTCACAGAGCCCGTCGAGGTCCTCGTCGGCGAGGTCGATGAGGGTGCGTTGGAGCCCTTCAAGGCCGGTGGTCAGGCTCTGCCCGCGTCGCTCCACCAGACCGTCGGTGTAGAGAAGCACGGTCGCCCCACGGTCGATGCTGATGGCCGCCTCGGCGCGCTCGGTGTCAGGGTCGATTCCGAGGAGCAGGTCAGCTCGAGGTCGCTGAGGACGACGACGGACCGTTCGGGGTTGAGCACCATGGGGGTGGGTGCCCTGCGTTGGACCAGCGGACCCTGGTCACTCCCCGCTGCCTCTCGTCGTCATTCTGCTCGAGGCGCGCGATGACGGCCGTCGCGATGGTGTCGACCTGCAGCCCTTGCATGGCCGCGTCGACCCCTGACAGCACCGCGGCCGGTCCCTCGCCGCTAAACCACCGCTAAACCAGGCGATGCCACGCAGCAAGCTCCTCATCTGGCCCATCTTCGCGGCGGCCACGACGTCGTGCCCCATCACGTCGCCAATGACGACGACGGTGGCCCCATCGGGCTGGAGGAGGGCGTCGAACCAGTCACCGCCGACCGAGGCTGCCTCTGCCGCGGCGACGTAGCGCACGGCGATCTGGAGGTGATCCGGCTCCGGAGGGGCGGTCAGCAGACTTCGCTGCAAGCCTTCGGCGATCCGTCGTTTCTGGTCGTAGAGCCGTGCGTTGTCGAGGGCCAGACCAGCGCGCAGGCCGACCTCCTGGGCCGTGGCGATCTCCTCGGCTGAGGCTGCCGGACGGTCGGCGCCGCGCGCGAGCGTCAGGACGGCGGTCAGGTGGCCGCGCGCCGTCAGAGGCACGACGACCGCGGACTCGGGCGCCAGGATCTTGAGGGCCTTGCGCGCCTCGTCCGAACCGAGCGTCGGCAGCACGTCACGAGCAGCGTTTGCCGGGACGACGACCGTCTGGTGAGTACGCCGGGCCTCGTCCACCGCACCGAGTCGCTCACGCCCGGTGAGCCCGGTGGCGGCGTACGTCGCCACGACGTCCCGCAACGCGTGGTCGCGGTGCCAGAAGCCGACGTCGCGGACCTCCTCCCCCTCAACCAGCGACACCAGGCACCAGTCGGCCAGCCCCGAGACCATGAGCTGCGCCAGCCGGGCGACAGCGCCGTGCGGCTCGAGGCTGGCTGCGGCCAGCTCTGCGCTCACCGAGGCCAGGAGCTTGAGGCGGGCGGTAGCGGCGTTGGCTCGCTACAGCTCTGCGTGCCGGGCCGTCACCTCCAGGAAGTAAACGGACAGGCCATCCCGGTCGGGACGGCGCGCGCGTCGTACCAGCCTTGGAAGTGGTCGTTCCAGGCTTCTACCTAGACGGCCTCTCCGGTCTCGACCGCTCTGCGGAACAGCGGACCGAACGCGGTGTCGTCCATGCCGAGGAAGACATCCCAGAAGACCTTGCCGAGGATGTCCTCGGGCGCCATGCCGACGACGCGTGACCCCTCGTTGTTGAGATAGGTCACCCGCCAATTCCGGTCGAGCCTTGCGAACCCGGTGGATATGTCCTCCAGGAGCCGGGCAGCCTCGTCGCGGGCCGAGCGCAGCTCGGTGATGTCGTGAGCGGTCCCCACCAGCTGCACGGCAGTTCCTGGGCCGTCACCGATCGCTCGGCCTCGACAAGACACCCAACGGTGGGTGCCGTCAGGTAGCACGACGCGAAAGTCGGCCTGGAAGTGGCTGCAGGCCGCGACGGCTGTAGCGAGACTGTCGTCAAAGCCCTGACGGTCCTCTGGATGGATGCGAGCGAAGCCGTCAGCGACGTTGGGATCGAACTCCCCTGACGCGTAGCCGAAGGTCCTGCATCCGCTCGTCCCACTCCAGTCGGCCGGCGGGCAGTTCCGACACGAACGACCCGATACCGGCGGCGTCGGCGGCAGCCTCCCAACGCAGTCTGTCCTCGCTGTACTCACTCGTCACCGCCGACAGCTCCAGCTGGGCCAGGACGGCACCAGCCAGTTGCTCGATGACCCCGACGTCAAACGCCGACCAGGAGCGCGCCTTTGGCCCGAAGACGTACAGGGCACCGAGCACCTGGTCACTGCTGTTCTTCAGGGGCACTCCGAGGTAGGCACCGACGGCTCCGGAGGTGACGGGAGGTAGGTGCGCGACGCGGTCATCACTCGCGGTATCGCCGATGACCAGTGGGCCACCGAGCCCTGACGCGACCGTGCACAGGGAATCCACCAGCGGCCCCTGGCTGCCGTTGGCAGGCTCGGTGAGGCCACTGCCTGCTGCCACTGTCTGGACGTCGGTCAACAAGGACACCTGGGCCGAGGGAGCTCCGACGAGGCGAGCCGCGAGCTCAGTGAGTCGGTCCAGCTCCGCTCTGACCGGCCGTGCCGAGAAGGCGCGCAACAGCACCGTGGCCGACCGTGATCGTCATGGTGGGCGTCCCCACGTCACGCAGTCTGCCGTGCGCCGACGTCGGCACCGCCACCGCGGGGCGCAGGTCGCCCCACGATCTTTCCCGTCGCCTCGGACGAATGTCAACGGGCGCGACATACGCCCTATTCTCATAACGTGGCGGGCACCGTGTCGTCATGACCCGGGTTCAGCCTGGAGGGATGAGACTCGCGGAGAACGTGTGCCTCGGCGGAGTTCTGTCCTTGCGTTCCGATCTGCTGTCCTTTCCGTTCTGCCAGAGCTACGTCTGCTGCTGCCACCGGGGTGCTGCCGAGGCCGAGGTGGCGCACGGGCGGCATGAGCCCTCGTGGATGTTGGCGATTGCCGCCAACGCCTGACAGGGCTGCGGCTACCGGGTGACGAGCTCCGCGCGGGCCTGCTTGACCTGCACCGGCGTTCCCGGACCCGTCGTACGGGCCGGCCGAACACCCGCTGCACCCGACCACCATCCACAGTGAACGTCCCCGACCAGGTGATCACCACATACGGCGCAACGCTGCCCGTTGCCACGCACGCATGCCGCACGTCCGAGTCCCGCGCCAGCCCCGGACCCACATCCACCGCACTTTGCCCATCCCCGAAGAACCCGTCATAGGACTGCGGCGTGGCCGTGATGACCACCCGACGACCCAAGATCGTCACCGCCGACAACATGTACTTCCCCGCCGAGGTGAAAAACTTCGTCGGACAGTTCACCAACGTCGTCTCGCGCGGCTGGACCTCAGCCTTGCCACGAGCCACCACCAAGCTCTTGAGGTCCCGTTCCACGACCCCAGCGATCACCACCCCCGGCGGCGACCCCGCCACCTCCGGCCCAAGGCAATACGTCCCCGGCAACGCCACGATGCTCGCCACCGACCCATCCACCGTCCGGTACGTCACCGTCCACTCCCAGAACCGGATGATCCCCGCACCCGCCGGCGGGTACGTGTTCACCGCCGCACCACACAACACCCCCGCATCCAATGCCGAATTACCCGTACACGTCGGAGGAAAGGCCGTCTGCCGGTACGTCGACGGCACCACCACCAGCGCACCGCCCAAAGCACCACCACCCCCCAAAGGGCCGGACTGGCCTGTAGCGGTCTGATGACCCGACAGGTCAAAGGTGCCGTCCCCAGCTTGGCCCTTCAAGCAAGATGGCTCCGTTGGAAGGCTGTCACAGAACGCGTGTGTCCCCGGCACCAACGGACTAGCCGTCTCTTGGGCCTGAGCGGGCGGGGCACAGGACAGGACGAGCAGCGCGGAAGCAATGATGGCTGCCTTCATGATCCCTGCACCAATCCGCTGACCAGCCAACCCTGAGGGCCAAGCTTGAGGACGGCGACAAGGTGGAAGTCCTTTCCCGCAGACAACGCGTTCAGCACGGCACCCCGAGCATCGACCTGCGATCGAGGCGGAACGGCTCCAAAGATGTCAGCTGTCGTTCCGAGTGGTTGAAGCGGCGCAGCTGCGACATCTCTGACCTCGAACGAGTTCCCTCTGAGAAAGTGGCCGGCTTTACGGGCAGCCTCGAACGCACCTTGGTAGTTGTCGCAGGTACGGACTCGCCGTTCTGGAGGCCTTGATGATGCTCGCGTTCGAGGAGCCGTACGCCACGTTCAGCTGGGCGAAGAAGTAACGGACGAACGTATCGGCACCCTGCGACGTCTTCGCCTTGGCCGGCTCAGGCAGCGCGGCCAGGGTTGGAGACCGCGTCGGCGACGCGGTCGCCAGGGTCGGGAGGGTCGGGAGGGTGGGGATCGCCACCGGAGCAGCCACTCACCAGCAGCCCGAGGCCACCAGCAGGATCAGGGCACGACGCGCAGTCACCAGCGAGAAGATACCGACGCGAGCCGTAGTTCGCCCCCCCTGTAGCCGGGCAGGACCAGCTCAGGCCAGGACGTCGACGTCCGCGTTGCCGGCGACGAGCAGGTCGTGCAGCGCGTCGAATACCCCCGGTCCGGCGGCAACGACCAGATCGGACCCTGCGGGCCGCCCGCGTAACCCCGCCACCCGAGCCCCGGCCTCGGCGGCGACCAGCCCCCCGGCAGACAGGTCCCACGGCGAGAGTCCCTGCTCGAAGTAGGCGTCCAACCGGCCGGACGCGACGGCGCACAGGTCGAGCGAGCCAGCGCCTAGCCGGCGCAGGTCCCGAACAGCCGGCAACAGGGACGGGAGCAAGAGGGACTGGGCTGCCCTGCGTTTTTCGTCGTACCCGAACCCGGTGCCGACCAGGGAGTGGGCCAGCGACGTCGCGGCGGAGCAACGGACAGTGGCTCCGTTGAGCTGGGCGCCGCCGCCTCGGACGGCCTGCCAGAGCTCGTTCTTGGACGGGTCGAACACCACCCCGACGAACGCACCTGAGGAGTCCTCGACGCCCAGCGACACCGCCCACTGCGGGATCCCGTAAAGGTAGTTGACGGTCCCGTCGATAGGGTCGACCACCCACCGCACCCCGGAGGTGCCGACCACCGCGCCACCCTCCTCGCCGAGGATCCCGTCGTCGGGCCGCGCCGAGGCCAGCGCCGACACCAGCAGCCGTTCGACGGCCTGGTCGGCGGCCGTGACTACGTCTGTCGGCGTCGACTTGGGGGCGAGCTCCTCGACCCCGACCCGCATCGACAGGGCGAGCGCACCCGCCTCACGTGCAAGGTCGGTGGCGAGGGCCAGCGTCCGGTCCAGGCAGGAAGCATCCATCCGGTCATCCAACCAGCGCGCGCATGTGGCACTGTAAAGTAGAACGGGATTCGGTTTCGGTGCGAGAGAGGGAACGACGGTGGACCTGACGTTCAGCAAGGAGGACGAGGACTTCAGGTCTGAGTTCCGGACCTGGCTCGATGCCAACCTGCCCGCGGACATGCGGACGTTCGCATGGTGGCGAGGTAAGAGCGCCGCCGAGAGCTTCCAGGTCCGCCGCGACTGGGAGGCCAAGAAGGCCGAGGCAGGCTTCTGCGGCATCCAGTGGCCCACCGAGTACGGCGGTCGCGGTGGCAGCCCCACCATGAAGGCGATCTACGACGAGGAGATGGCCAAGGCCAACGCCCCCCACAGCGTCAACCCGTTGGGGCTCGCGTTCCTCGGCCCGACGGTCATGGCGATCGGCACCGACGCGCAGAAGCGCGACATCATCAAGCCGCTCCTGCACACCGAGGTCATCTGGTGCCAGGGTTTCTCCGAGCCCGGCGCAGGGTCCGACCTGGCGGCGTTGCAGATGAAGGCCGAGGCGCAGGGCGAGCAGTACCTCCTCAACGGCCAGAAAATCTGGACTACCAACGCCATGCAGGGCGACAAGATCTTCACGTTGGCGCGCACCGGCCCGAACGAGGGCTCCCGGCACGCCGGCATCAGCATGCTGCTGGTGGACATGCACCAAGAAGGCGTGCAGGCCAGGCCACTGAAGCAGATGACCGGCGAGAGCGAGTTCGGCGAGGTCTTCTTCACCGACGCCCTGTGCCCCACGACCGCAGTCCTCGGCGGCGAGGGCAACGGCTGGCAGACCGCAATGCTGCTGCTTTCGTTCGAGCGTGGGTCGTCTGCGATCGGCCAGTACATCGAGTTCCGCGGCCAGTGGGACGCGGTCGCCCACATCGCCGGCCAGGTCGACCGTGACGGCCGGCCGGCCGTCAAGGACCCGGTCCTGCGCCAGCAGCTTGCCGACAGCCTGATCGACCTCGAGTGCTTGAAGTACCACTCCTGGCACGTCCTCACCCAGACCTCCCAGGGCAAGGACCTCGGCTTCGAGGCCAGCATGACGAAGATGATGTGGAGCGAGACCTTTCGCAAGGTCAGCGACGCCTACGAGGCCGTTCTCGGCACCGGCTACCAGGTCCCCGACCCTCAGCCCGGCCTGTCGCTCGAGGAGCTGACGACCATGTCGCTGTGGTCGCGCTCGTGCACCATCTGGGGCGGCTCCGCCCAGGTCCAGCGCTCCATCGTCGCCGAGCGCGTACTCGGCCTGCCGCGGTAAGGGGCAACTAGAAATGCGATTCCAGCTCACCGACGAGCAGCGCGCCCTGCAGGACGCGGTCCGCTCCTACCTGAATGACAAGTTCGGACCTGCCCAGGTCCGCGAGGTCTACGAGACCCCGGAGACCGACGGCGTACCCGCCTCGCTCTGGAAGACCTTCGGCGAGCAGGGCTGGCTCGCCGTCCTCGTCCCCGAGGAGCACGACGGGATCGGCCTCGGCCTGCTTGATGCCGCTGTCATCGCCCGGGCCTTCGGGGCCGCGACCGTGCCCGGTCCGTGGCTCGGCACGATCCTTGTCGGCGAGTGCGTCCGCCTCGCGGGATCGGCTGAGCAGCAGGCGAAGCTACTCCCCCGCCTCGCCGCGGGCGAGATCAAGGGCGCGGTAGCGCTGCTTCCCCAGGGCTCGTTCGTCGGGACGCCCGCGACGGCCACCGACGGCGTGCTGACCGGCAACCTCGGGCTGGTCGAGTATGCCGGCGTCGCAGGCACCCTGGTCGT
>JAYTHM010000495.1:0-3040 GCA_043732645.1 Frankiales bacterium | reverse complement strand
AGCAGCCCGACGTACTGCTCTGCGACGTGCGGCTCGGCAAGGACAGCGGCCTGGACCTGTGCCGGCAGGTCACGACGCAGCATCCGGCGGTCAAGGTCGTGCTGCTCACGGTGTACGACGACGAGCACTACCTCTACCAGGCACTGCGCGTCGGTGCGTCCGGGTACATCCTCAAACGCATCGGCGGTCAGGAGTTGGTCGCCCACCTGCTCCGGGTCGGGGACGGCCAGACGGTTATCGACCACGGCCTCGCCGGACGGGTGGCCCTGTCCGCCGCGCGCCTGAGCGCGGGCGAGTTTTGGCCCGGCGCGCACCTCGGGCTCACCCAGCGCGAGTCGGAGGTGCTCGAGCTGCTCGTCTCGGGCCATTCCAACAAGGGTGTCGCGAGCAAGCTGGTCGTCAGCGAGGACACGGTGAAGACCCACATCCGCGGGCTGTACCGCAAGCTCGGAGTCTCGGACCGCAGCGGAGCGACCTCGGTCGCCTTGCGGGAGGGCCTGTTCCGATGACCGGGGTCTCGACGGGCGTCCCGGACGCTGCGGATCTGGCGGCCCGCTTGGGCGCCGACGGCGCCATCGTGTACGGGGTCGAGGACCGGGGCTTGACCGTCACCGACGTCTGGCCGGTGCACCCGGCCGCCGGCGCGCTCCGCCTGCAGATCGGCTTCGGGGTGACGGGACGTGTCGCACGGACGGGAGAGCCGCTCCTGCTTGCCGAGGACTCGCCGCGCAACGAGCTGCTCCGGCAGCTGATGGGCGTGGAGTCCGCCCAGACCGTCGCGCGCATGTGTGTCCCCCTGCCCGGCGTGGACGGCAGGCTCGCCTCGGGCGTCGTTGGCGTGCTCGCGGTCCACCGGCACCCGCGGCACCCGTTCGACGCCGAGGATCTGGAGCGTGCGCAGTCCTACGCCCCGCTGCTGGGCCTGCGCCTGCACGCCCAGCAGCTGTGGCTGGCGGTCACCCACCACAGGTCCGAGCGTGACCGCCTGATCAAGCAGGCAATCGAGGCGCAGGAGGTCGAGCGGCGCCGGACGGCGAACGAGCTCCACGACGGCGTCACCACGGCGCTGGCGTCGATGTCATTCCACCTCTCCGCCGCGGACCTGACGATCGCCGAGGTGATGGATGGCCCGCCGGCTCAGGACCGCCTGGCGGTGGCAGCTCTGCAACGGGCTCGTGCCGAGCTCGTTAGCGCAAGCGACCTGGCCGACCTGGCGTACAACCAGACCCGGGCCGCCATCTCGGGGCTGCACAGCCTGGTGCTGGGCGACCTGGGGCTGGTCGCCGCGATCGAGTCGCTGGTGCGGAAAGCCGATCGTGGGGGTACTGCGGAGATCGACCTGGTCGTCGACTCGACCGCTCCGGTCGCCGACCTGCCCGACCACGCGGCCGCTGCGCTCTACCGCATCGCACAGGAAGCGCTCGCCAACGCGGTCAAGCACGCTGGGGCCCGACGGATTGTCCTGTCCCTGCGGCGCCTCGACGCCTCGCTGGTCTTCGCGTGTGCCGACGACGGCCGGGGGTTCGACCCTGCGGGGCAGCGCGCCGCGCGTGCGGTGGACCCCGACGGCGGGCAGCACTTCGGCCTCAGATCGATCGCGGAACGCTGCGCGATGATCGAGGCCTCGCTCAGGGTCGACTCGTGGCCGGGCCGGGGCACGACCGTGCTGGTAGAGCTCCCGTCCTGGAGTGACACAGGGCACCGGTAGGCCAGCCGGCGGTCTTCAGCGTGCCGCAGCGGCGGCCTGGGCACAGTTGTCCAGCAACTGCTGCTGGGCGAGGAGGACCCTGTCGGCGCTGCCCGCCCACGTGTGCAAGGTGGAGTTGACCAGGGCCCGGCCGAAGGAGAAAGTGACGTCCCACGGGCGGTCGCTGATGTCCTTGAGAGCGCCCAGGAACGCGCACGCGTCCTCGGTCGGGTGGCCGCCTGACAGGAACGCGATACCGGCGACGGTCGCGGGGACGTGGTCGCGCAGGACCTGGTCTGTCGCTGCGGCGACCTCGGCGGCCGACACCTTGGCTGCCGCCGGGCCGGGGGTGACGAAGTTCGCCTTGAGCACGATGCCGGTCAGGTCGACGCCGGCCTGGCCAAGGTGATCGAACAGCGCCGAGAGGGCGAGGGCCGAGGCGCGCGCCGACGCCGACAGGTCGTGGTCGCCGCTGCAAAGCACCTCGGGCTCCACGATCGGCACGATGCCGTGCTCCTGGCACAGCGCGGCGCACCGCGCGAGGGCATGCCCGTTCGCTCGGGTGGCGTAGCCGTTGACGGTGGCGACATCGAAGACGGCCCGCCACTTAGCGAAGGCGGCGCCGCGCGCGGCGTAGCCGGCGAGTCGGCCCCCGAGACCGTCCAGGCCCTCGGTGACCAGCGCGCCGCCCTGCCCGGGCAGCGGAGCGGTCCCGGTGTCGACCTTGATGCCGGGCAGGACCCCCAGCCCGCGCGCGGCGTCCGGGAAGGGCCGGCCATCAGCCAGCCGCTGGCCGAAGGTCTCGTCGCTGAGGATGATGCCGCTGACCGTCTCCGCAAGGCCCGGGGCAGTGAGCAGCAGCTGCCGGTAGTCACGGCGCGCCGTGTCGTTGGCCGCGATGCCCGCCGCCTCCAGCCGCTGTGACATGGTCCGAAGCGATTCGTCGGCGGCGAGGATGCCCGCCCACTGTGGGTCAACTGCGCGGCGATGTCGGCGAGGGGGGCGGCGGCAGGGCCGCGGCAAAGTCGTGATGTAGAGCGTGACGCGGGGTGACGCGCCGGTGAGGGTGTAGAGGCGGAACGAACACGGTCCCGTCCGGTGATCATGACGGTGTCTAAGCCTGCATGCGCAACCGAACGGGAGCCGTGTCCGTGACCATATCCTCGCTGATCCCTGCCTTTGTTGACCAGTCCCAGAGCCAGGTACCTGATCCTGATCCGGTCCTGACGGACCTGCTGGCGGTGCTGGCCCAGGTCGTGGACCCGCGCGCCCGGCGTGGCGTGCGGCATCGCTGCGCTGCGGTCTTGGGCATCGCGGTGTGCGCGGTGTTGGCCGGCGCGAAGTCTTATCGCG
>JAYTHM010000494.1:0-10020 GCA_043732645.1 Frankiales bacterium | reverse complement strand
GGTGCACGTAGTCGCGGACCATCCGTGAGGCCAGCACCTTGGGTCCGAGGGTCCGCAGGGTGTGGCGGACCATGTCGACCCAGCGCTTCGGGACGCCGGCCGCGTCCACGTCGTAGAAGCGGGTCCGGACCTGCTTCTCGACCAGTTCGTAGAACGCCACGGCCTCGAGGTCGTCGCGACGTGCGGGGTCGGCGACGCCGTCCGCGGTCGGGATGGCCCAGCCGTTCTCCCCGTCGTACATCTCGTCCCACCAGCCGTCGAGGATCGACAGGTTGAGACCGCCGTTGAGGGCGCTCTTCATGCCCGACGTGCCACATGCCTCGAGGGGGCGCAGCGGGTTGTTGAGCCACACGTCGCAGCCGCCATAGAGGTAGCGGGCCATGCCGATGTCGTAGTCGGGCAGGAAGACGATGCGGTGCCGCACGTCGGGCTGGTCGGCGAACCGTACGATCTGCTGGACGAGTTCCTTGCCGCCGTCGTCGGCGGGGTGCGCCTTGCCGGCGATGACGAGCTGGATCGGGCGCTCGGGGTCCAGCAGCAGGGCCTTGAGCCGCTCGGGATCGCGCATCATCAGCGTCAGCCGCTTGTACGACGGGACCCGGCGGGCGAAGCCGATGGTGAGCACGTCAGGATCGAAGACGGAGGCGGTCCAGCCCAGCTCGGCCTCGGTGGCGCCGCGCTGGAGCCACGACTCGTGCAGACGACGCCGAGCCTCACCGACGAGCCGCTCACGCAGCAGGCGTCGGGTCGCCCAGACGGACGTGTCGGCGACACCGGCGATGCCCTCCCAGCCCTGAGCCTCGGTCGTGAGGGTGCCACCAATCTCACGGTCGGCGAGCTCGAAGACCTCGCGGGCCACCCAGGTCGGGGCGTGCACTCCGTTGGTGACCGAGGAGATCGGGACCTCGGCGGTGTCGAAGCCGGGCCACAGACCGCTGAACATCTCCCGACTGACGATGCCGTGCAGCTTGGCCACGCCGTTGCGGCGCTGCGCGAGGCGCAGGCCCATGTGGGCCATGTTGAAGACGCTTGGGTCCTCTTCAGCCCCGAGCTCCAGGACCCGGTCAAGGGGTACGCCGGGCAGCGCACCCCCGGCGAAGACCCCGGCGATGAGGTCCTTGGGGAAGCGGTCGATCCCCGCCGGCACAGGGGTGTGCGTGGTGAAGACGGTGCCGGACCGGACCGCCTCAAGGGCCTCGTCGTAGCTGAGCCCCTGGCCGATGAGCTCGCGGATCCGCTCAATGCCGAGGAAGCCGGCGTGCCCTTCGTTGGTGTGGAACACCTCGGGAACGGGCTCCCCGCTCAGCGCGGTGTAGGCGCGGATCGCGCGGACCCCGCCGATCCCGAGCAGGAGCTCCTGCTTGAGGCGATGGTCGGTCCCGCCGCCGTACAAGCGGTCGGTGACCTGGCGCTCGGCGGGGGCGTTGGCCTCGACGTCACTGTCGAGCAGCAGCAACGGCACCCGGCCAACCTGCGCCTTCCAGACCTGCGCGTGCAGGGTGTGGCCCTCGCTGAGGCCGACAGAGATCTCGAGCGGCGCGCCCTCGGCGGTGCGCAGGAGCGTCAGGGGCAGTCCGTGCGGGTCCAGCGGTGGGTAGCGCTCCTGCTGCCAGCCCTCGGCGTTGAGCGACTGCTTGAAGTAGCCCGCCCGGTAGAGCAGACCGACGCCGAGGATCGGCACGCCCAGGTCGGAGGCTGCCTTGAGGTGGTCTCCGGCCAGGATGCCCAGGCCACCGGAGTACTGCGGGAGGACCTCGGTGATGCCGAACTCGGGGCTGAAGTAGGCGATGGACGACGGAGCGCCCTCCAGCGACTGGTACCACTTCGGGGTCGTGAGGTAGGTCTGCAGGTCGGTGTGCACCGCTGCGAGGCGCCCGAGGAAATCGGGGTCGGCGGCCAGCTCGGCCAGCCGCTCCGGACTGACCTCCCCCAGCAGCCGCACAGGGTCGTGTCCGACGGCCTGCCAGGCCTCGGGGTCGATGCTCTGGAACAGGTCGAGGCTGGGATGGTGCCACGACCACCGCAGGTTCATGACGAGCTCGGCCAACTGCGCAAGCGCGGTGGGGAGGGCGAGACGAACGGTGAACCTGCGGAGTGCTCTCACGCGGGTGACCCTAGTCAACGGATCTACGGAGGTCACACGGCGCGCTGCTGGCGCCTTGCCGGTGCACCACGCGGTAGGACGACTGTCACTTGCCAGGGTGCGGCGCGGTGAGGGGCGCCTCACAGTGACTGGAGGCGAAGCTGGTGCCTGGGCCGAAGCCGAGCGCGCCAGTGCCGAGCAGGAAACCGGTGGCGAGGCAGGCGCCGCCCGTCTTCTTCATGACAGTTCTGGGGGCGTTGCGGCCAACCTTGGGGATTGGTCGGACCCCTGATCGTTCAAGCTCCCTCGCCCTGGGTACGGTCGCGTCGTGGTCGGACGCATCGCAGTGACAGACGTGAGCCCTCAGGTGTCCTGCGGGGGCTACCCCGCTCGCGCCGTGACAGGACAAACCGTCACGATCGCCGCGGCGGTGTTCCGGGAGGGGCACGACGCTGTCGGCGGCAACGTGGTGCTCAGGCGCCCGGGCGGTGGGCGGTCGCCCTTCCTGCGAATGACAGCGCAGGCCGACGACCGGTGGACGGCGCCAGTGACCTTAGACGTCGAGGGCGCGTGGTCGTTCACGGTCGAGGGGTGGAGCGACCCGCTCGGCACCTGGTGGCACGACGCACCACTCAAGGTGGACGCCGACGTTGACGTCGACGTCGTCCTGGAGGAGGGCGCCCGGCTCTACGAGCGTGCGCTCAAAGGAGTGCCAAAGGCGCAGAGGTCGCTCCTGACCGGCCTTCCGCTGCTCCTGCGCGACGACAACCGTCCGCCCAGGGAGCGGCTCGACGCCGCGCTGGCGCCTCCTGTCCTCGAGCTGCTGCACGCGTTCCCGGTGCGCGAGCTGGTGACGGTAGGGCCGTCGTACAAGGTCTCAGTGGACCGCCACCGTGCGCTTTACGGGAGCTGGTATGAGTTCTTCCCACGCAGCGAGGGAGGGACGAAGACGACCTCGGGGACCTTCACGACCGCCGCGAAGAGGTTGCCGGCCATCGCCGAGATGGGCTTCGACGTCGTCTACCTGCCACCGATCCACCCCATCGGCAAAGTCAACCGCAAAGGCCCCAACAACACCCTGACCCCGGGTCCGGACGACCCCGGCAGTCCCTGGGCAATCGGGTCGGACGAGGGGGGCCACGACGCCGTCCACCCCGGCCTCGGCACGCTGGAGGACTTCGACGCCTTCGTCGCGCGCACCCGCGAGCTGGGCATGGAGGTTGCCCTCGACCTGGCGCTGCAGTGTGCTCCGGACCACCCGTGGGCCAAGGAGCACCAGGAGTGGTTCACCACCCGGGTCGACGGCACCATCGCCTTCGCGGAGAACCCGCCCAAGAAGTACCAGGACATCTACCCGCTGAACTTCGACAACGACCCCGAGGGCCTCTACGCCGAGGTGCTGCGGGTCGTGAGGCACTGGGTCGCGCACGACGTCAAGGTGTTTCGCGTCGACAACCCACACACCAAGCCCCTCGACTTCTGGCAGTGGCTCATCGCCGCGGTGAAGAAGACCGATCCCGACGTGCTGTTCCTCGCCGAAGCCTTCACCCGTCCGGCGATGATGCACGAGCTGGGACGGGTCGGCTTCACGCAGTCCTACACCTACTTCACCTGGCGCGTTGGCAAAGAGGAGCTCCAGACTTACGTCCGCGAGCTCGTGGGCGCGTCGAGCTACATGCGCCCCAACTTCTTCGTCAACACCCCCGACATCCTGCACGCCTCCTTGCAGTACGGCGGCCCACCGGTCTTCAAGGTCCGCGCCGTGCTGGCCGCGTTGCTGTCTCCCTCATGGGGCGTCTACTCCGGCTTCGAGCTCTACGAGCACGTCGCCGTCCGCCCTGGCAGCGAGGAGTATCTCGACTCCGAGAAGTACCAGTACCGGCCCCGGGACTGGTCGAAGCCGTCGCTGGCGCCGTACCTCACGATGCTCAACCAGGTACGGCGCGAGCATCCCTCGTTGCAGTGGCTCGACAACGTCACCTTCCACGACGTCGACAGTCCCGACGTCCTGGCCTGGAGCAAGCGCAGCGGCGACGACGTCGTCCTGGTCGTGCTCAACCTCGACCCGCACGGCGCCCGCGAGGCCATGGTCCACCTCGACCTGCCCGCCCTGGGCGTCAGCTGGAGCGACCAGGTGCTGGTCCGGGACGAGGTCACCGGTGCGGAGTACACCTGGGGGCTGCACAACTACGTGCGGCTCGACCCGTTCACCGAACCCGCGCACGTCTTTATCGTGAAGCAGGCCTACCCACCGACGGAAGGCTCCTGGACGTGACCTCACTGGGACCCGACCAGCTCGTCTCCCTCGAGGAGTCGCGCGACCCGCTCTGGTACAAGCGAGCGGTCTTCTACGAGGTGCTGATCCGCGGCTTCGCCGACAGCAACGGCGACGGCACCGGTGACATCCGTGGCCTGATCTCCAAGCTGGACTACCTGCAGTGGCTGGGCATCGACTGCGTCTGGCTGCTGCCGATCTACGAGTCACCGCTGCGTGACGGTGGATACGACATCAGCGACTTCCTCAAGGTCCTCCCCGAGTTCGGGGACCTGGGTGACTTCGTGCATCTCGTGGACGAGGCCCACAAGCGAGGCATGCGGGTGATCGCCGACCTGGTCATGAATCACTCCAGCGACCAGCACCCCTGGTTCCAGGCCTCACGCAGCGACCCGACCGGCCCCTACGGCGACTACTACGTGTGGTCCGACAGCGACGAGCTCTACCCGGAAGCCCGGGTCATCTTCGTCGACACCGAGAAGTCGAACTGGACCTGGGACCCGGTGCGCCAGCAGTACTACTGGCACCGGTTCTTCAGCCACCAGCCAGACCTCAACTACGACAACCCGGTCGTGCAGGGCGAGATGATCGAAGTCTGCAAGTTCTGGCTCGAGCTTGGCATCGACGGTTTCCGGCTCGACGCCGTGCCCTACCTCTACGTCCGCGAGGGCACGAACGGCGAGAACCTCCCGGAGACGCACGACTTCCTCAAGCGCCTGCGCAAGGAGGTCGACGAGCTCTACCCGGACCGCGTCCTGCTGTGCGAGGCCAACCAGTGGCCGCAGGACGTCGTGGAGTACTTCGGTGACGCCGACACCGGTGACGAGTGCCAGATGGCCTTCCACTTCCCCCTGATGCCAAGGCTTTTCATGGCTGTACGGCGAGAGTCGCGCTATCCGATCTCCGAGATCCTGGCCAACACCCCCGCTATCCCGACTAACTGCCAGTGGGGGATCTTCCTGCGCAACCACGACGAGCTCACCCTCGAGATGGTGACCGACGACGAACGCGACTACATGTACACCGAGTATGCCAAAGACCCGCGGATGAAGTCCAACATCGGTATCGCCCGAAGGCTTGCGCCGCTGCTGGAGAACAGCCGCAACCAGATCGAGCTGTTCACCGGCCTACTGTTGTCGTTGCCCGGCTCTCCCGTCCTCTACTACGGCGACGAGATCGGCATGGGCGACAACATCTACCTCGGCGACCGCGACGGCGTTCGCACGCCGATGCAATGGAACACCGACCGCAACGCCGGCTTCTCGGCCGCCGACCCGCAGGCGCTCTACCTCCCGCTCATCCTGGACCCGGTCTACGGCTACCAGGCCCTCAACGTCGACGCGCAGCTGCGCTCGACGTCGTCGCTCCTGCACTGGACCCGCACCATGCTGGGCGTACGTCGCCGGCACCCAGTGTTCGGCATGGGTACCTACGAGGAGCTTGGTGCGGACAACCCGTCGATCCTCGCCTTCGTGCGCGAGTTCGGCGACGACCGCGTGCTGTGCGTCAACAACCTTTCGAGGTTCCCTCAGCCGGTCGAGCTCGACCTGGCCCGCTTCCAGGGCTTCCGGCCGGTGGAGCTCACCGGTGGCGTCCCCTTCCCCAGGGTGGGCGAGCTGCCCTACCTGCTCTCACTTCCTGGACATGGCTTCCTGTGGTTTGCCCTCCAGGGCAAGGAGGGCCCGTGACCGACCCAATCGATCTGATCAAGCAGTGGCTGCCCCGCCAGCGCTGGTTCGGCGGCAAGGGCCGGACCATTGCCACCGTGACGCCGACCGCCTCCGTGGTGCTGCGCGACGCCGACCCCCAGGTGCGGCACCTGATCGTCCAGGTGGCCTACGAGGACGGTGGGACCGAGCACTACCAGCTCTTGCTGGGGTTCACGGCCGGGTCGGTCGAGCAGCGGATGGAGTATGCCGTCCTCGGTAACGACGACGGCAGCGTTGTCTACGACGCCGTCCACGACCCGCTCGCCACCTCACTGCTGCTCGGGCACCTCGCCGCCGGCGACGACCTCGAGAGCCTGTCCTTCGTCAACGCCGACGAGGTCGACGCCACGCTGACCGGTCGGCTGATGACCGCCGAGCAGTCCAACACCTCGATCGTCTACGGCGATGACCTCATCCTGAAGCTCTTCCGCCGCTTGCAGCCGGGAGCCAACCCCGACATCGAGGTGACCAAGGCGCTCTCGGACGCAGGTTGCCTGGTCGTGGCCCGGCCGCTGGCGTGGTTCGACGGGGTCGTGGAGGGACAGACCACGACGTTGGGCCTGCTGCAGCCTTTCTTGAAGAACAGCTCGGAGGGCTGGGCGATGGCGACCGCCAGCGTCCGGGACCTGTTCGCCGAGGGCGACCTGCACGCCGATGAGGTCGGCGGCGACTTCGCCGGCGAGTCGGAGCGGCTCGGCGTCGCGACGGGTGAGGTGCATCTACTGATGGCCCAGGTCCTGACCTCCGCGGTCGTGTCGGCAGAGGAGTCCCGTCGTACAGCGCATCAGATGCACGAGCGGCTCGACGCGGCGCTGACGATCGTGCCGGAACTCGCGCCGTACGCCGACGGGCTCCGCACGGCGTACGACGAGATCGCCGCCCGTACCGCGCCGGTGCCCGTGCAGCGGGTGCACGGGGACTACCACCTGGGACAGGTCCTCAGGACGCAGGACGGCTGGGTCCTGCTTGACTTCGAGGGCGAGCCAGCCCGACCGCTGTCGGAGCGGCGTGCGCTGATGAGTCCGCTGCGGGACGTCGCCGGCATGCTCAGGTCCTTCGACTACGCCGCGCGTCATCTGCTCGCCGAGCGGGCCGACCAACGTCACCTGGCCTATCGCGCCTCGGAGTGGGCAGACCGCAACAGAGAAGCGTTCTGTGACGGCTACGCCCGAACGGTCGGCGCCGACCCCCGCGAGGAGGTGGCACTGCTGCGGGCGTTCGAGCTCGACAAGGCGGTGTACGAAGTGGTCTACGAAGCGCGCAACCGACCGACCTGGCTGCACGTCCCCCTGGCAGCCATCAGGCGCTTGGTCGAAGCGGTCTCATGACCAAGCCACCCCGCGAGCGCAAGCCGCGCGTGCCTGACGAGCTCAAGGTGATCACCACCGGCCCCGCCGACAGTGAGCTGGAGCTGCTGGCCGGCGGTGCGCACCACAACCCGCACTCCCTGCTGGGCATGCATCCCGGCGGGCTCGACGGCAGTTCCGTGATCCGCGCCCTGCGTCCCGGTGCCGAGAAGGTCGTCGCCCTCGTCGCCGGCGTGCGGGTCGACCTCGTGCACCGCGCGTACGGCGTCTGGGAGGCGACCGTTCCAGGACCGGTCGTGGACTACCGGCTCGACGTGACCTACCACGGCACCACCTATCCCGCGGACGACCCGTACCGCTACCTACCGACCCTCGGCGAGGTCGACCAGTACCTCATCGGCGAGGGCCGCCACGAGTACCTGTGGCAGGTCCTCGGCGCCCACGTGCGGCAGTACCCGACGGCGATGGGGGTGTCGTTCGCAGTGTGGGCGCCGGGCGCCCGCGGCGTCCGGGTCGTCGGCGACTTCAACGGCTGGGACGGGTCCTCCCACCCCATGAGGTCGCTCGGCTCCAGCGGCGTCTGGGAGCTGTTCGTCCCCGGCCTCGGTGCGGGCACCCACTACAAGTTCGCCGTCCTCGGTGCCGACTCGGTCTGGCGCAACAAGGCCGACCCCATGGCCCGCCAGGCGGAGGTCCCGCCGATGACCGCCTCGGTCGTTGCGGATTCCTCGTACGAGTGGCAGGACAGCGACTGGATCGCGACCCGCGACCGGACGCGGCAGCATGCGGCGCCGGTGAGCTGCTACGAGGTGCACCTGGGCTCATGGCGGCAGGATCTGTCGTACGTCGAGCTGGCCGACCAGCTCGTGGAGTACGTGTCCTGGCTCGGCTACACCCATGTCGAGCTGCTGCCTGTGGCCGAGCACCCGTTCGGCGGCTCGTGGGGCTACCAGGTCACCTCGTACTACGCCCCAACCTCCCGCTTCGGTACGCCGGATGAGTTCCGCTTCCTGGTCGACCGGCTGCACCAGGCCGGCATCGGCGTCATCGTCGACTGGGTACCCGCGCACTTCCCCAAGGACGAGTTCGCCCTGGGCCGCTTCGACGGGACGCCCCTCTACGAGCACGCCGACCCGCGGCGCGGCGAACAGCTGGACTGGGGCACCTACGTCTTCGACTTTGGACGCAACGAGGTACGCAACTTTCTGGTTGCCAACGCCGTCTACTGGCTCGAGGAGTTCCACATCGACGGACTGCGCGTCGATGCCGTGGCCTCGATGCTGTACCTGGACTACTCCCGCGAGGAGGGCCAGTGGCTGCCGAACCAGTACGGCGGTCGGGAGAACCTCGACGCTGTCGCGTTCCTGCAGGAGATGAACTCCGTGGTCTACCGGCGGGTGCCGGGCGCGATGACGATCGCCGAGGAGTCGACCTCGTGGCCGGGCGTCACCCGTCCCACGCACCTCGGAGGGCTCGGCTTCGGGTTCAAGTGGAACATGGGCTGGATGCACGACTCGCTGGACTACGTCGCCCACGAGCCGATCTACCGCGGCTACCACCACCACCAGATGACGTTCTCTATGGTCTACGCCTACTCCGAGAACTTCGTCCTGCCGATCAGCCACGACGAGGTCGTGCACGGCAAGGGGTCGCTGCTGCGCAAGATGCCCGGCGACCGCTGGCAGCAGCTGGCCAACGTGCGCGCCTACCTCGCGTTCATGTGGGCCCACCCAGGCAAGCAGCTGCTGTTCATGGGCTCGGAGTTCGCGCAGGAGTCAGAGTGGAGCGAGGGCCGCTCGCTCGACTGGTGGCTGCTCGACCTCCCGGACCACCGCGGTGTGGCCCTGCTCGTCAAGGAGCTCAACACGGTCTACCGCGCCCTGCCCGCGATGTGGTCGCAGGACAGCGACGCGGCCGGTTTCTCCTGGATCGATGCCAACGACGCCACCGGCAACGTCTTCTCCTTCCTGCGCTTCGGCTCCGACGGCTCTGCCCTCGCCTGCATCTCGAACTTCGCCGGGATGCCGCACGAGGGCTACCGGATCGGCCTGCCCTGGGCCGGAGAGTGGCGCGAGGTCCTCAACAGCGACGCGGAAGCCTTTTGCGGCAGCGGGGTCGGCAACGGGGGGTTCGTTGCCGCGGGCTCAGAGAGCTGGCACGGGCAGCCGGCCTCGACGGTCCTTCGGGTTCCACCGCTGGGCACGCTGTGGCTGAGCAGCCCTGGACCCTAGGGCTGGCCCAGCACAGCAGCGCGGGCGGCCTGCGCCGCCCCTGACGCGCAGCTCAGTACAGGGCGTTGGACAGCCCGCGACGACCGGCGACGATCCGCTCGTCCTCCGGGTCGAGGACCGAGAACAGCTCCAGCAGGTGCTGGCGGGCGACGTCCCGGTCGTCGCCGGAGGAGCGCTTCACGAACGCGATCAGGCGGTCGATCGCCGGCTGGATTTGCTCGCTGAGCACCTCCGCGTCGGCGGCGGCAGTCTGGGCGGCCACGTCGTCCGGGGCCGCGGCCGCGGCCGCGACGGCAGCCTGCGGGTCAAGGTGCACGGCCCGCTGCAGGAGCGCGGCCCAGGCCTTGCCCAGGGTGGCCTCAGCGTCGCCCGGCTTGCGAGCCAGCAGGGCGTCGTACGCCGCGAGGGCACCGGC
>JAYTHM010000493.1:0-10029 GCA_043732645.1 Frankiales bacterium | reverse complement strand
CTGCGGACGGCGGACGTGCCGGTCGCCCTGGTCTCCTCGTCGTACCGGGTGCTCGTAGACGCGGTGCTCGTCAGTGGGCTCGGCCCGTTCGACGTGACGATCTCCGGCGACGAGGTCCAGCACGGCAAGCCACACCCCGAGCCGTACCTCACCGCCGCGCGTCAGCTCGGCGTCGACCCGGCTTCGTGCGTGGTGCTGGAGGACTCGGTCGCGGGCGTGCTCTCGGGGGAGGCCGCGGGCTGCGGCGTCCTCGCTGTCCCCAGCGTCCCGGGCGTGCACGTCCTGTCTCGCCCACGGACCGTCGTCCGGAACAGCCTCGTTGGCGTCAACCTGGACGTGTTGCGCTCGCTCGTCCAGCCCGTTTAGCGGCTGTTCTGCCCGGCGCCTTCCCGTTACCGAAGTGCTGTTGAGCGGTCTCGAGCATGGTGGAAAACCGATCCCTTGCGCGGGGGATCCCGCCCGACTCGATCTGGCGCGGGTCCAACAGCGAGACGTCAGTCCCAGATATCGGGGTTGTCCTTGCTGACGCGCTGCCAGATCGGCTGGAACTGGAACCAGCCGGCGAGCTCAAACCCGATCTGCCCGCGCGTCTGCACCGCGGCGTCATGGCCGATCTTGTTGGGGTTGCCCGCGGCGTACGCCATCAACTGGGCCTGCGCGGTCCGCTCCAGGGTGAGGAACCACCAGGCGGCACTTTCGACGGTCTCGCCGACCGTGAGCATCCCGTGGTTGCGCAAGATGACGGCCTTGTGGTCGCCGAGGGCAGCGCCGATCCGACGGCCTTCTTCGGCGTCGAGGACGACACCGGTGTAATCGTCGAAAACGCCGATGTCGTCGTAGAAGGCGCACGCATCCTGCGTCAGTGGCTCAATGCCCATGGGAAGGCTCGACAGCGTCTTGCCGTAGAGACCGTGAGCGTGCGCGGCGGCCATCACGTCCGGTCGAGCGGCGTGCACGGCACAGTGGATCGCGACAGCGGCGCCGTTGACGGCCCGGTCGCCCTCGACCACCTGTCCGGAGTGGTCGACCCTGACCAGGTCGGACTGCTTGATGAGGCTGAAGTGCATGCCGAACGGATTGACCCAGTAGGAGTCGGTGAACTCCGGGTCGCGCGCCGTGACGTGTCCCGCAACGCCCTCGTCGAGCCCGGCCTTGCTGAACATGCGGAAGGTCGCCGCGAGCTGCACCTTGCGGTGCATGCGCTCCTCCTCGACCGTCGCCCGGACCTCTGGCTGCGGCAAGTGCAGCTGCTTGCCCTCAGCCGCCGCAGAGATCGTCACGGCCTGACGAGAGGTGTCGGACGGTGCGGTGTTGGACGGTGCGGTGTCGAAGGTGGTCACGGGGCTCTCCTGCCGTTTGTCGCGGACCATTCCATCTTGTCACTCCTGGCTGGGAGGGTCACTCACGCCCGGGAACGGCACAGCAACCGGGGGAGCGCTCCGGTCCCGCGCGTCGAGGCGCCGCTGCTCGCTCGCACCGGGCCCGGGTACCACGGTCGGCCAGGGCAGGACCGTCCCACCGAACTCGGGACAGCCACCCTCGCTGCCCGCCGCCTTGTGGTCGCACCAGTCGCACAACCGGCTGGGCCTTGGCCGGAAGTCGCGAGCCTGCGTCGCCCGCTCGATTGCCTCCCAGAGGGCCAGCAGCTTGCGCTCGGTGGCGAGCAGGTCGTCCTCGTCGGGCGAGTAGGCCAGCACCTCCCGGTCGCCGAGGTACATCAGCTGCAGCCGCTTCGGGACGACCCCGCGGGTGCGCCACAGCACCAGCGCGTCGAACTTCATCTGGAACAGCGCCTTGCCCTCGAACATCTCGCCGGGCGCGCGCCCGGTCTTGTAGTCGACGACCCGCACGTCGCCGCTCGGCGCCACATCGAGCCGGTCGACGATCCCGCGCAGCCGAAGGCCGCCGGGCAGGACCACCTCGACGAACGCCTCCCGTTCGGCCGGCTCGAGCCGGTTGGGGTCCTCCAGGGTGAAGTAGCCGTCGAGCAGTCGTCGCGCGGAGACCAGCCAGGCAGCCAACTCGGTCTCGTGGGCGAATAGGCCCGTGACCTCCGGCTCGGCCGCGGCCAGCCGGGCCCACTCAGGCGCCAGCAACGCCGCCGCGGCCTCGGGACTGCGCTGACCGGCCGGCAGGTCGAACAGCCGCTCCAGCACCGCGTGCACGAGCGTCCCGCGCACAGCGGCCGACGATGGCGCCTGCGGGAGCCGGTCGATCGTGCGGTAGCGGAACAGAAGCGGGCAGGTCATGAAGTCACCCGCCCGCGACGGCGACAGCGAGCCCACCACCGGCACGGGCAGGTCGACGACCACGGCGGTTTGTGCGGCGGGATCGAGCGCGACGATGGTCATGGCTCAGACCGTACGGCGCATCCCCCACACTTCCATGTAGGAAACGCCGCCCTGTGGACAGCTGCACGTGTGCTCACCGTTGTGGATGGTCGCATGGTCACAACCCCCGCCGTACCCAGCGCTGACACGTCCGTCCGGAACCCGCCCTGCTGGGCTCCGCCTCGGGGCCCGTGGCACCCTCCCCGGAACGCATGGGTTCTGCGCTAGGCCAGGGAGGTGCGCGGTGGACGAGGCGTCACCTGTCCTGACCGCCGTGCTGGCTGCGCTCGCTAGGGTACGCGAGCAGCAGGAGGTTCTGCTGCTGGGAGCCGGCGCGAACCTCAGGTGGGCACTCGAGGCCGGTTCCGGCCGGGACCTGGTCGACAAGGGACCCGCAGACGTCATCGTCGCGATCAGCGCTACCGACGTCCCCGACGCCATGACGATGCTCAAGCGGGTGGCCGGCTGGTCGCTGTGGCAGCCGACAGTGAGGCCGAGGAGCGGACCATGGCGCAACACGGTCTGGTCCTACGCCACACCGAGCACGTCGATGGTCACGTCGATGGTCACGTCGCCTGGTCGGTCAGCCTGCCCGCGTAGGCTTCGGGAGTGACCGCACAGGAGGGCGACGCGCGCCCCCGGCGTGGGGTCCTGATCGCGCGTGTCGCCGGCGTTCCGGTGCTGCTGATGCCCTCGTGGTTCGTATTCGCGGCCTACCTGGTGCTGTCCGGGCAGAGCTTGCTGCGCGACCAGGTGGGCAGCAGCCTGGCCTACGCCGCAGCGACCGCGTTCGTCGTGCTGCTGCTGGCTAGCGTCGTCCTCCACGAGATCGGGCACTGCCTGGTGGCGCGGGCGTTCGGACTGCCGGTGCGGAGCATCACGGTGACGCTGCTCGCCGGCCTGACCGAGATCACCGAACCACCGCAGACGCCGGCCCGGGAGTACGCCGTGGCGGTGAGCGGGCCGATGGTCTCGCTGCTGCTGGCGGGCGTCGGCGTCGCCAGCGTGGGGCTGTTCGACCCCGGGTCGCTGCCGCGACTGCTGTGCGAGGGCGTAGCGGTCACCAACGGGAGCCTCGCTGCCCTGAACCTGCTCCCGGGACTGCCTTTGGACGGCGGCCGGGTCCTGCGCAGCATCCTGTGGCAGCTGGGCAAGGACCAGGAGCGAGCCACCCGCGCGAGCGCCCGCTCGGGGATGGTCATCGCCCTCGTTGTCATCCCGGTCGTGCTGGTGGGGGTGCTTCCAGCCCTCGGCGTGGGGAGCCGGGGCGTCAGCACGATCTTGCTCAGCGCCCTCGTCGGGGCGTTCATCTACGCCGGCGCCGCCGCCAACCTCCGGCGCTCCAAGCTCGTCAGCAAACTTCCCGGTGTCTCCGTCGAGTCCCTCGCCCGACCGGCGCTGGCCGTTGCCGCCACCCTGCCGCTGGCCCAGGCGGTTCGGCTCGCCCACGAGCAGGGCGCGCGGGCCCTGGTCGTCGTCGACGGCAACGGCCGGCTCGAAGGGATCGTCAGCGAGTCCTGGGTGCGGCAGGTCCCCGAGGAGCGCCGTCCGTGGGTGGTCGTGGCTGACGGCGCGCGCCGGGTCGAGCCGGGCCTGATGCTCGATCCGACCCTTGTCGGCGAAGACCTGCTGACCGCCATGCGGTCGATGCCCGCGTCGGAGTACGTCGTCCCGGGGCCACTGCCCAGGGTGCTGGTCAGCGCGGACGTCGCCGCGGCGATGGGGTCCTAGCCTTGCCGTGGTGACCTACGAAGCAGCACGACGACGCGGACCGCTGGCTGTCGGGGACCAAGTGCAGCTCACCGACCCCAAGGGCAAGATGCACACGATCACCCTCGAGACCGGCAAGCAGTTCCACACCCACCGCGGGATCCTGCACCACGACGAGCTGCTCGGCGGCCCGGACGCCGTCACGGTGGGCATCGGGACCACGACGTACCTCGCCCTGCGGCCCCTCCTGCCGGACTACGTGCTGTCCATGCCGCGCGGCGCGCAGGTCGTCTACCCCAAGGACAGCGCCAACATCGTCGGGATGGCCGACATCTTCCCCGGCGCGCATGTCGTCGAGGCCGGCGTCGGCTCCGGCGCGCTGTCGATGTCGCTGCTGCGAGCGGTCGGTGAGGGGGGCTGGTTGAGCTCCTACGAGCGACGCGCGGACTTCGCCGAGATCGCGCGGAACAACGTGGAGCGCTTCTTCGGTGGCCCACACCCGGCCTGGTCGGTCACCGTGGGGTCGCTGGAGCAGGAGCTCGACGAGACCGATGTGGACCGGGTCGTCCTTGACATGCTCGCGCCGTGGGAGTGCCTGGACGCGGTCTCCAGGGCGCTGCGGCCCGGGGGGGTCCTGTGCTGCTACGTCGCGACCACCACGCAGCTGTCCCGCACCGTCGAGGGGATGCGCGCGCACGGCACCTTCACCGAGCCCGAGTCGTGGGAGACGATGCTGCGGGGCTGGCACGTCGAGGGCCTCGCGGTACGCCCCCAGCACCGCATGGTCGGCCATACCGGCTTCCTGTGCACGACCCGCCGCCTCGCCGACGGCGTCGAGCCACCGCTGCGCCGACGTCGCCCCTCCAAGGGCATGTGCGGCGAAGCTCTCGCGGAGAGGGCCACTCCGGACGGCGTGGCCAACCAGCCCGACGTACCGAAGGAACCGTTCCGTCCCAACCTGCCTTGAACGGCACGAGAAGAAGTTGCCGCTTGGGGAATCCGCAGGCGTGCCGAAGGAAGAACAAAGCAGGAAAGCGTCCTGCATACATAAGATGCGAACCTGAAGCAGGACCCGACAGATGACGGGGAGGTGGGCCCGATGGCTGGCACGCGTGGAACAGGCTCCGAGGACAGGGCTGAGCAGGTCGCTGACCTGACGGCGCAGGTGGGCTTCCTCGAGGAGGAAGTCGCCGTCCTGCGGCGTAAGCTGGCTGACTCGCCGCGGCAGGTCCGCGCGCTCGAGGAGCGCCTGTTGGACGCCCAGCAGTCGCTGGCAGGCGCCTCGGGGCAGAACGACCGCCTCGTCAGCACCCTCAAGGAGGCCCGCGACCAGATCGTGGCCCTGCGCGCGGAGGTTGAGCGGCTCGCCCAGCCGCCCTGCGGCTACGGCGTCTTCCTGGGCATCTACGATGACGACTCGGTCGACATCTTCACCGGTGGCCGGAAGCTGCGCGTCACGGTGAGCCCCGCCGTGGAGGCCAAAGAGTTGCGGCGTGGCCAGGAGGTCATGCTCAACGAGGCCCTCAACGTGGTCGCCGCTCTGGCCTTTGAGAAGCAGGGCGAGGTCGTCATGCTCAAGGAAGTACTCGAGGGCGGGGACCGGGCACTCATCATCGGCCACACCGACGAGGAACGGGTCGTGATGCTCGCCGACTCGCTGCTCGACGTGCCGATCAAAGCTGGCGACTCGCTGCTGCTGGAGACCCGCAGCGGATACGTCTACGAACGCATCCCCAAGTCCGAGGTCGAGGAGCTCGTCCTCGAGGAGGTGCCGGACATCGACTACTCCGACATCGGTGGGCTGGCCGCCCAGATCGAGTCCATCCGTGACGCGGTCGAGCTGCCGTTCCTGCACAAGGAGCTGTTCAAGGAGCACCAGCTGCGTCCCCCGAAGGGCGTGCTGCTGTACGGCCCTCCCGGCTGCGGCAAGACGCTGATCGCCAAGGCCGTCGCCAACTCCCTGGCCAAGAAGGTCGCCGAGGTCACCGGAAAGCCGGACGGCCGCGCCTACTTCCTCAACATCAAGGGCCCGGAGCTGCTCAACAAATACGTCGGGGAGACCGAGCGGCACATCCGCTTGATCTTCCAGCGCGCTCGGGAGAAGGCGTCGGAGGGGACTCCGGTCATCGTGTTCTTCGACGAGATGGACTCGATCTTCCGGACCCGTGGTAGCGGGGTGTCCAGCGACGTCGAGACCACGATCGTCCCGCAGCTGCTGTCAGAGATCGACGGCGTCGAGACCCTCGAGAACGTCGTCGTCATCGGCGCGTCCAACCGCGAGGATATGATCGATCCGGCCATCCTGCGCCCGGGCCGCCTCGACGTGAAGATCAAGATCGAGCGCCCCGACGCGGAGGCGGCAAAGGACATCTTCGGCAAGTACCTCGTCACGGAGCTCCCGCTGCACGCCGAGGACCTGGCCGAGCACGGCGGGTCCCGCGAGGCGACCCTGGCCGCGATGATCCAGGGCGTGGTCGAGCGAATCTACACCGAGGCCGAGGAGAACAAGTTCCTCGAGGTCACCTACGCCGGAGGCGACAAGGAGGTCCTGTACTTCAAGGACTTCAACTCTGGCGCCATGATCGAGAACATCGTGGCGCGGGCCAAGAAGACGGCCATCAAGGACTTCCTCGAGAGCGGTCAGAAGGGGCTGCGCATGCAGCACCTGCTGACGGCCTGCATCGATGAGTTCAAGGAGAACGAGGACCTGCCCAACACCACCAACCCTGACGACTGGGCTCGGATCTCGGGCAAGAAGGGCGAGCGGATCGTCTACATCCGCACGCTCGTCACCAGCGCGAAGGGCAACGAGACGGGCAAGTCCATCGACACCATCTCCAACACCGGCCAGTACCTCTAGGCCACTGCCTCACCTCGACCCCGGGTGGCGGTCAGCCCTCTCGCTGACCGCTCTGCTGGTGTTGTCCTCGGTGGTCCTGCGCCGCCGCAGGCTCGCCTCGGCGGCCCTACGCGAGGGGGCTCTGGTCGTGGGCCTGTACGCCGTGTGGTGCCTGATCGGCAGCGTCACCCACGCGCACCTGGCCGGAGCCGAACAGCGTGCCCGCGACCTGTTCGCTCTCGAGCAGCACCTGCACCTGCCCAGCGAGGTGTGCGTGCAGCAGCTCGTCCTGCCGCACCCGACGCTGGCCCACCTGGTCAACGGCTACTACCTCTACGGTCACCTCAACACGATTGGGATGCTGCTCGCCTGGACCTGGTGGTGGCGCCGCAACGCCTACCCGGCGCTGCGCCTGCAGCTGGTCACGCTGACCGTCGTCTGCATGGCCGTTCAGCTGCTCGCGGTCGCCCCACCCCGGCTGCTGCCCGACCTCGGCTTCGTCGACCTCGCCCAGACATACGGCGAGTCGGTCTACGGCGGCTATGGCAGCGGCCTTGAGGCCCAGCTGCTCGCGATGCCGTCGCTGCACGTCGGCTGGGCAGCCCTGGTGGCCTGGACGCTCTGGCGCCGCGGGTCAGGTCCGTGGCGGTACCTGGGTCTCGCGCATCTGGTCCTCATGACTCTGGTCGTCGTCGCCAGCGCCAATCACTGGTGGGCCGACGGCGTGGTCGCCGTACTCCTGCTGGCGGCCGTCGTCGCCACGCTCGACCGGCTCCCGCGTCGCGCCTCCGGGTCGCTCGCGCAGGCGCCGGAGCCGGCACGCGTGGCCGCTTCGGCTTAGGCTGCCCCATATGAGCGCACGGCGGGTCATGGGAGCGGAGACGGAGTACGGCGTCTCCACGCCCGGCACGGCCGGCGTCAACCACATGGTCGCCTCCTCGCAGGTCGTCAACGGCTACGCCAGCGGTACCCCCGAGGGGCAGGCCCGCGACCGTCGTACCCGCTGGGACTTCGAGGAGGAGAACCCGCTGCGCGACGCCCGCGGGTTCGAGGTGGGCTTCGGCGCGTCGGACCACCACGCGGGGGAGCCGGACGAGGAGATCGGGCTCGCCAACGTCATCCTCACCAACGGCGCCCGCCTGTACGTCGACCACGCCCACCCTGAGTACTCCACCCCTGAGGTGACCAACCCGCGCGACCTGGTCCTGTGGGACAAGGCCGGCGAGCGCGTCATGGAGACCGCCGCGGTGCGGGCCCTGGCCGTGCCGGGGACCGCGCCGATCCAGCTGTACAAGAACAACACCGACAACAAGGGTGCCTCGTACGGGACGCACGAGAACTACCTGATGGCCCGCGCGACACCCTTCGCCGAGATCGTCCGGCACCTGACGCCGTTTTTCATCTCGCGTCAGGTCGTCGTTGGTGCCGGGCGCGTCGGGATCGGCCAGGACGGCCGGACCCACGGGTTCCAGATCAGCCAGCGCGCCGACTTCTTCGAGGTCGAGGTCGGCCTGGAGACGACCCTCAAACGGCCGATCATCAACACCCGCGACGAGCCGCACGCCGACCCCGAGAAGTACCGCCGGCTGCACGTCATCATCGGTGACGCCAACCTGTCGGAGATCTCGACCTACCTCAAAGTGGGCACGACCAATCTGGTGCTGTCGATGATCGAGGACGGCTGGCTGCGGCAGAACGGCATCGACCTGTCGGTCGAGGGTCCCGTCTCGGCGCTGCGGGCCGTCTCGCACGACCCGACGCTCCGCCACCACGTGACCCTGCGGGACGGGCGGATGATGACCGCCGTGCAGTTGCAGCTCGAGTACTGCGAGCAGGCCAAAAAGCACGTCGAAGACCGCTTCGGCTCTGACGTCGACCCCGACACCGCCGACGTCCTGGCCCGATGGGAGTTGACGCTGGACCGGCTCTCCACCGACATCATGTCGCTGTCCGCCGAGCTCGACTGGGTCGCGAAGCTGGCCTTGCTCGAGGGCTACCGGCAGCGCGAAGGCCTCGACTGGGACGCCCCAAAGCTGCACCTGGTCGACCTCCAGTACTCCGACGTCCGCCGCGACAAGGGCCTCTACAACCGGCTCGTGGCCCGCGGCTCGATGAAGACACTGGTCACCGAACAGGAGGTCCAGCGGGCCGTGCTGTCGCCCCCGTCGGACACCCGTGCGTACTTCCGCGGGCGCTGCCTGCAGAAGTTCCCCACGCAGGTGGCAGCGGCGTCCTGGGACTCGGTCATCTTCGACGTGGGCCGCGAGTCGCTGCAACGGGTGCCGACCCTCGAGCCGCTAAGGGGTACGCAGGCCCACGTCGGCGCGCTGCTCGACCGCTGCGACAACGCCGCAGAGCTCGTCGACACCCTGGCCGGTCGTCGCTAGAGCTGGCCCAGTAGCCGCTTGACCTGGTTGCGGGTCTGCATGGCAAGTCTGGGGAGACGCCGCGGAGCTGCAGGGTCTGCAGGGCGGTGTCCTTGGTACACAAGGCCCCGGTCTCCTGGGTGAGCAGGGCTCGGGCCACGCGGGTGAGCGACAGGTCCACGTACTCGGTCTTGAGCCAGGTCCACGGCACGTTGAGCTGCGGTCTCCAGGCTCGGGTGATCTCGCGAGCCACCACCCCCGGTACGTCGGGGACCTCGGGCCAGTCGTCCGGATGGGCGAGGTGCAGCTCGGCGCGCGTGATGAGACGCGGCGCCGGCCGCCCCAGCCGTGCGTCCAGGCGAGGGGCTCAGGGTCGTCCTTGCCCTTGAGGTAGCTCGCCGCGAGCAGCGGATCCGCCCTCGCCAGGTGATGCTCCACGATCCGGTGGCCGTCGTTCACGCGCGACGGGCGTCGTCGTGGGCCTTGCGGGTGCGCTCGCTGTCGGCCTGCGCGGACTGGAGCGTGGCGGTAGCTCGTTCGGCCCTGCGCTCGACCTCCCGGACCCCCTCGGTCGCCCTCACGCTCGCGGACCTCGTCTGGTCCTGCACCTGCTCGGCGGCCTTGACCGCCTCCCGGGCGCGGTCGACATCGGCCGCCGCCGCATCGAACGCCTGGTGGGCCTGCTGTGCTGCGGCCTCAGCTATCTGGAGCTTCCGGTCGACCCGCTGCGCGTGCCTGACTGCCTCGTCCACAGCGCCCTGGCTGTCGAGGGCGGCGGGCTTCA
>JAYTHM010000492.1:0-3051 GCA_043732645.1 Frankiales bacterium | reverse complement strand
GGGCCGTGTGGATTTGCGCCAAAGGGGAGGGGGGGTGGCGGTGCGACGGGGGCCGGAGGGGGAGGCGCGCGCCGCCCGCTACGTCCTGCTTGATGCGCTCGAGGGGACCGTCCTACTCGGCCACACCCGCGACGACCAGGCGGAGACGGTCCTGCTCGGCCTCATCAGGGGATCTGGCACGCGGGCCACCAGCGGGATGTCGGTCGTGCGCGGTGCGTACCGGCGGCCCTTCCTGGACCTGAGCCGGGTGATGACGCGACAAACGTGCACCGAGGCGGGCCTGACGCCGTGGGAGGACCCCCACAATGAGGACGAGGCTTACGCCCGGGTGCGGGTGCGGCGGCTACTGGGCGCGTTCCAGGACAACGGCGCCGACCTCACCAAAGGGCTGGTCCGTTCGGCGCGGCTGCTCCGGGAGGACGCCGACGCCCTCGACGCGCTGACCACCCCGACCGACGAGGTAGCCGACCTGCTCGCGATGGCGCCGGCGCTGCGGAGCCGGGCGCTCAAGGCGTGGGCCGAGCAACAGAGCGGCCAAGCGCTCAACTCGGTACACGTCGACGCCCTCAGGGCGCTCGTCGAGGGCTGGCGCGGGCAGGGCCCGGTGGCGCTGCCCGGGGGAGGGCGCGTCGCCCGCGAAGGGGGGCAGCTAGCCTTCCGGAGGTGAGCCGCGCCGTACCCCCGGAGGTCGAGCAGGTCCTAATCACCGAGCAGGAGATCCAGACCAAGGTCGCGGAGCTCGCCCGCCAGGTCGACGCCGACTACGTCGGCAAGGAGATCCTGCTCGTCGGGGTCCTCAAGGGCGCCGTGATGGTCATGGCCGACCTCGCCCGCGCGCTCGAGACGCCGGTGAGCATGGAGTTCATGGCCGTCTCGTCCTACGGCTCGAGCACGTCCAGCAGCGGTGTCGTCCGGATCTTGAAGGACCTCGACCGCGAGATCGAGGGCAAGCACGTCCTGGTGGTCGAGGACATCATCGACTCCGGCCTGACCCTCAACTGGCTGCTGCGCAACATGCGCTCCCGCGGGCCGGCCAGCGTCGAGGTGTGCGCGCTGCTCCGCAAGCCCGACGCAGCCAAGGTCGACGTGCCCGTGAAGTACGTGGGGTTCGAGATCCCGAGCGTGTTCGTGGTCGGCTACGGCCTCGACTTCGCCGAGCGCTACCGCGACCTGCCCTTCGTGGGTCGGCTCAAGCCCGAGGTCTACACCGGCTGACCTCCCGGAGGCCGTGTCGCGTGGCTCACGTCGGGTGGCGGAACGCCCCGGCCCGGGGCACCGTTGACCCCTGTGTAGGTACGCCTTACCGGTGTACCTTCATCATCTCGACGTCCTTGGTTTTTTCGCCGTCAGGAGGGACGGGGCACCTAGCCCCGCGTACATGAACCTCAAGCGCTACGCCCGCGGGCCTGCCCTGTACATCGTGCTAGCTCTGATCGTCGTGATCGCCGTGAGCAGCGGCCTGCGCGGAAACGGCGGCTATACGACCTCCGACACCGCCACCGTACTGAGCGCGATCCAGAACGGCGACGTCATCAGTTCGGCGAAGTCCAACCAGTTGCTGGACAAGGAGCAGCAGGTTCGGGTGGAGCTGAGCAGCGGCAAGAAGCTGCAGGCGTCGTTCCTGACCAATCAGCAGCTTGTCTTTTCGAAGGCCTTCGAGGACAAGAACCTGAAGTACAACGCGACCGTCAGCCACGACAACGTGTTCGTCAGCCTGCTCCTGTCGTTCCTTCCGTTCCTGATTATCTTGGGCCTGCTGTTCTTCTTCATGAACCAGATGCAGGGCGGCGGGTCCCGCGTCATGCAGTTCGGCAAGTCCAAGGCCAAGCTCGTCAGCAAGGACACCCCGAAGACGACCTTTTCGGACGTGGCCGGGGCCGACGAGGCGATCGAGGAGCTCCAGGAGATCAAGGAGTTCCTCGAGACGCCCGCGAAGTTCCAGGCGCTGGGTGCCAAGATCCCCAAGGGGGTTCTGTTGTACGGCCCTCCCGGCACCGGCAAGACGTTGTTGGCCCGCGCGGTCGCCGGTGAGGCGGGCGTACCGTTCTACTCGATCTCCGGCTCGGACTTCGTCGAGATGTTCGTCGGAGTCGGTGCCTCCCGCGTTCGTGACCTGTTCGAGCAGGCCAAGGCCAACGCCCCGTCGATCATCTTCATCGACGAAATCGACGCCGTCGGCCGGCACCGCGGGGCGGGCATGGGCGGCGGGCACGACGAACGCGAGCAGACGCTCAACCAGATGCTGGTCGAGATGGATGGCTTCGACGTGAGGGGTGGCGTCATCATGATCGCCGCCACCAATCGACCCGACATCCTCGACCCGGCGCTACTGCGTCCGGGCCGCTTCGACCGGCAGATCGCGGTCGACCGCCCCGACATGCAGGGCCGCCGCCAGATCCTCGAGGTGCACGCCAAGGGCAAGCCGTTCGAGCCTGGTGTCGACCTCCAGGTCATCGCCCGCCGCACCCCCGGCTTCACCGGCGCCGACCTTGCGAATGTCATCAACGAGGCGGCATTGCTTACCGCCCGCACCGGCGGCAAGCAGATCAGCCTGACGATCCTCGAGGAGTCCATCGACCGCGTCATGGCTGGTCCGCAGCGCAAGACCCGGCTGATGAACGACAAGGAGAAGAAGGTCACGGCGTACCACGAAGCCGGGCACGCCCTCGTCGCCCATGCGCTACCCAACACCGACCCGGTGCACAAGATCACCATCCTGCCGCGCGGTCGGGCGCTCGGTTACACGATGGTCCTGCCGACGGAGGACAAGTACTCCCAGTCGCGCGCGGAGCTGCTTGACATGCTCGCCTACGCGATGGGTGGCCGCGCGGCCGAGGAGCTCGTTTTCCACGACCCCACGACGGGCGCCAGCAATGACATCGAGAAGGCCACCGCCACGGCGCGGGCCATGGTCACGCAGTACGGCATGAGTGAGCGCCTGGGCGCAGTCAAGTTTGGCCAGGAGTCCGGTGAGGTCTTCATGGGCCGTGACATGGGCCACGGGCGTGACTACTCCGAGGAGGTCGCCGCCCAGGTCGATGCCGAGGTGCG
>JAYTHM010000491.1:0-3056 GCA_043732645.1 Frankiales bacterium | reverse complement strand
TCTTCCTAGCTCTGGTGGGCATGCACACCCAACGTGCGACGGCGCACCAGTGGCGCGAACTGTCCCGGCTTGGCGGTCATTTCCTTGACGTGGTCACCGGGCTGCCGACGCTGCGTGCCTTCGGCCGCGCGCAGGCTCAGGTCGACGTGCTGCGTCGCATCACCACGCGGCATCGTGAAGCCACGATGACAACCCTCCGCACGGCCTTTCTGTCCTCCCTCGTCCTGGAGCTCGTCGCGACCCTGTCGGTCGCCGTACTGGCCGTCTCCGTCGGCTTTCGTCTGCTTGCAGGAGACGTCAGCTTCGAGACAGCGCTGGTCGTCCTCCTACTCGCCCCGGAGGCCTTCCTCCCGCTGCGGGCTGTGGGGACGTCCTTCCATGCGGCGATGGACGGCGTGAGCGCCGCGGAGGCCGCGTTCGACGTCCTCGACCAAGAGCCGCCCACACTGACTGCTCACGCAAGCGTGCTGCCGCGTCCGACGACCGCAGCCGCGATCAAGCTGCGATCGGTGACTGTCCTGCATCACGACCGCGGCGTGGCGGCACTGCGCAGCGTCGATCTCCAGCTCGAGAGGGGAGAACACGTCGCCCTCCTCGGTGCCAGCGGCTCGGGAAAATCGACGCTGCTCGGCGTCGTACTGGGGCTCGTGCCCTTCGCGTCCGGCGAGGTGGTGCTCGACGGGGTAGCCCTCGACCAGATCGACCTCGACGCGTGGCGCTCCCGGCTCGCGTGGGTACCGCAGGCTCCCCACCTGTTCGCCCGGAGCGTCGCCGACAACATCCGCCTCGGCAGCCGGGAGGCCACTGACGAGCAGGTGCGGTCAGCGGCCGCCGCTGCTCATGCCGAGGAGTTCGTCAGTGGCCTTCCGGAAGGGTTCGACACACTGCTGGGGGAGCGGGGCACCGGACTGTCAGTCGGACAGGTACGCCGGATCGCCTTGGCTCGCGCCTTCCTGCGCGACGCCCCGCTGCTGCTGCTGGACGAGCCGACTGCGGGGCTGGACCCGCACAGCGAAGCGCTGGTGGCTGCCTCCCTCGGGTGGCTCTGCGCGGACCGAACGGTGCTGCTGGCGACCCACCGACGTGAGCTTCTCGACCCGTCGTACCGGCTGGTGGAGCTTGATGGGGGCGCTGTCCGGTCGTCACTCGTAGCCACCCAATGAGGGTCCTGCTGGAGCTGGCCAGGCGGGCGGGGCACCGGCGGGCACTGGTGCTCGCGGCCGTGCTCTCCGCGCTGACCTACCTGTCCGCGGTCGCGCTAATGGGGCTGTCGGCGTGGCTGCTCAGCCGTGCCGCGCAGCACCCAGCGGCGTCCTCCTTGGCGCTGGCGGCGGTAGGCGTGCGTGCCCTCGGCCTGGGTCGTGGGCTGGGGCGCTACGCCGAGCGGCTGGTGGGGCACAGTGCAGCCCTCACCGCCGTCGCTGAGCTGAGGGTGGCGGTCTTCCAGGGGTTGGTCACCGAGGGCGAGCGGGCCCCGAAGTCCGGCGACGCGCTCGCGCAGGTTGTCGGTGACGTCGAGGCCATCCAGGACCTGTGGCTGCGCTGCCTGTTGCCGTGGGTCTCCGCGGCCCTGGTCGCGGGTGCCTGCGTCGGGGCCGTGTGGTGGTGGACGCCGGCGGCGGGGGTCGTCCTGCTGGTCGGCTTGCTGCTCGGGCTGACCGTCGTCCCCGGTCTTGCCGTGGTCGTCGCTCGCCAAGAGGCGGCGCTGGGTGCCACGCGGGCGCAGCACCTCGAACGGGTCCTCGATGTCGTGCACGGCTGCGCTGACCTCACCGTCCTCGGTGAGATGCCGCGGGCTCTTGCCGGCGCGGCGCAACAGGCGCAGGCCCTGGCGACGCTGGATCGCAGATCCTCCGTCCGGGCCGCCCTCGTGGGCGGGCTCGCCACGGCACTGCAAGGAGCGACGGTCCTGGGGGTGCTGGTCGTCGCTCTGCCTGCCGTGCAACACGGGGACCTGCCGGCTGTCGAGCTCGCCGTGGTGGTGCTCATCGCCCTCAGTGCCTTCGAGGCGGTCGCCGGGCTCGCCGAGGCGGGTGGCCTGCTGCCCCGGACCTACGGTGCCGCGGTTCGCCTGCTGCCACTGCTCAGCGCGCCAGCTCAGCAGCTCCCGGCCCCCACGATGACCGAAGCTGCGCCCAGGCTGCAGGCCGTCACCCTGCGCTTCCCGGGCACGCCGCGGGCGTCCGTCATCGACGTCGACCTGGTGCTGCGCCCAGGCGGTTGCCTCGCCGTCGTCGGCGGCAGTGGGGCAGGCAAGTCCACGCTGCTGCGGCTGCTTTCGGGACAGCTCAGCCCGACGACTGGTGTGGTCACCGTCGGAGGAATCGACACGGCCGGCCTGTCAGCCGCCTCCTTGTCCTCCCGAGTTGTGCTCGCCGAGCAGGAGGCGCACCTGTTCGAGACCTCCGTGGCCGACAACCTTCGGCTGGCCCGTCCGACCGCGACGGACCAGGACCTGCTCGACGCAGCCCGAGAGGCCGGTCTCGGCGACTGGTTGAACTCCCTGCCGGAGGGGTTGCGCACGTGCGTGGGAGAGCGCGGGAGCCGGGTGTCCGGAGGTGAGCGCAAGCGGCTCTCGGTCGCTCGGGCGCTGCTGTCCGAGGCACCGGTCAGGTTGCTCGACGAGCCCACCGAGGGCCTGGACCCGGCCGCGGCAGATGCCCTGCTCGCGTCGCTGCTCGCCACGCGGGGGACCCATACGCTGGTCGTCGTGACCCACCGTCACGAGATGTTGGCGCGGTTCGACGAGGTCCTCGTCCTCGATGCGGGACGGATCGTCCAGAGCGGCCGCTGGGAAGAGCTGCAGCCCTTGCAGGTCGCGGTCGGCGGCACACGGTCGCCGTGATGAGCAGTCCGGAGGCGCACCCGGGAGTGACCCCCACAGGCAGCTGACAGCCTGCCGTTGCAGGATGAGAAGGTGAGCGACTCCCGCGGGCCGGATTTCCTGCCCTACGCGCTGCCCACCCGACCGACCTGGGCAGAGGTGAGCCTGACCCCGCCGCCGCCCGTACCCTCGGCCCTGGACGGAGTGACGCCCTGGGGGGTCGCTGCGATCG
>JAYTHM010000490.1:0-3065 GCA_043732645.1 Frankiales bacterium | reverse complement strand
GGGTCACGGTCCCGACCTTGGCGTTGACGGTCGTCGGGGCGAACTGCAGCTTGTCGGTCATGCCGACCGTGGCGGTCTGTGCTCCTGCTGCCCCCTCGGCGGTGACGGCGCCGTTGTCCTTGGCCTTGCTGCTGCTGCTGCAGCCGGCCAACAGAACGGCTACGGACAGGGCGATCAGGGTGCGCTTCACGGGTAGGTCTCCTCAGGTCTTTTTTGCCAGGTCTTCAGGGCCAGCCGGAGGGTCTCCGGGTGCAGTTGCTCGACGCGCGAGGTGTCCCACGGCCGCTCCCAGCCGGCGAGCGTGAGGATCCCCGAGATCACGCCGGCGGTGAAGCCCCACACCACCAGCCCACGCACCTCGAACGCCGGGCCGATCAGGCCGCTCGCGTGTCCGACGCGGTAGCGGCGCGCCGGGTCCGTCAGCTCACTCAGGGGGACCCGCACGACCGCTGCCACCTCGCCGGCATCGACGACATCCACGGGGTGCGGCTCGCGCCACCACCCCACGACGGGGTGTACGACGAAGCCCGACGGCGGGAGCCACAGGGCAGGGAGCACGCCGAGGACGTCGACGGAGGCCGGATCCAGTCCGACCTCCTCCTGGGCCTCGCGCAGCGCAGCGGCCGTCGGGTCGGCGTCGCCCGGGTCCTGCGCGCCACCGGGAAAGGCAGGCTGGCCGGCGTGGGAGCGCATCGTGTGGGCCCGTTCAATGAGCAACAGGTCCGGACCGTCAGGCCCCTCGCCGAACAAGATCAGCACCGCGCTGTCCCGACCACCCTCCTCGGGGGGCAGGAAGCGGGTGAAGTGCTCACCTTTGACGGTGGGGATGGCGTCAGCCAGCGGGCGCAGCCAGTCCGGGATCACACGCTCACCCCCAGGTAGGTCTTTGCCAGCGCCGCGATCTGCGCGACGCCGGCAAAGGGCCCGACCTGCACGTGCGCGACGGTCCCTCTCGCGTCCACGAACAGCGTCACCGGCGGCCCGCTCGCATAACGTCGCAGCACGACCTTGTCGTCGTCCACTACGGCCGGCCAGGTCTGCCCGACGTCCCTGGCGAACAGCAGCGCGAGGCGGGCCTCGTCCTCGGTGTCGACCCCGAGCAGCGCGACCCTTCCCTTGGCCTGCCTGGAGAAGGCCACCAGGATCGGCATCTCACGCTGGCACGGGGCGCACCACGAGCCGTAGACGTTGACCAGCGTCGGCACGCCGCTGGCCGCACCGTCGAGGCGGACCGGGGGGCCGCCGCCGAGGCAGGCGAGGGTCAGCTTCGGCAGGGCTGGGCCGATGCCGATCGGGCACGGCCCGAGGGCGGCTGCGGCCCGCAGAGGGGCCAGCAAGGCGGCCTTGGTGGCCGTCGTGCCCTTAGCTCCCTGGGAGCCGTAGACGACGGCTCCCAGGAGGGTGACCAGGACCACGAGCAGGCCGGCCAGCCGCGAGCGGTTCACGACGCGACGCCGGTCGGGGAGGCGACGGCGGGCGTGAAGAACTCCGCGGTGCGAATCAGCTTCGCGGCCTTCACCGGGTCGGTCTCACCCTCGCCGTAGGCCGGGCAGAGCTTCGCGATCGCGCAGGCACCGCACGCGGGGGTACGGGAGTGGCAGACCCGCCTGCCGTGGAAGATGACCCGATGGCTGAACATCGTCCACTCGGCCTTCGGCAGCAGCTCGCCCACGACCGTCTCGACCTTGACGGGGTCCTCGAGCGACGTCCAGCCGAACCGGCGTACCAGCCGTCCGAAGTGCGTGTCGACGGTCAGCCCCGGTACGCCGAACGCATCGCCCAGGACGACGTTGGCCGTCTTGCGGCCGATCCCGGGCAGCGTGAGGAGATCCTCGATCCGGCGGGGGAGCTCACCGCCGTGCCGCTCGACGACCGCCGCGCCCAGTCCGATCAGGCTCGTCGTCTTGTTGCGGAAGAACCCGGTGCTGCGGATCTGCTCCTCGAGCACCGCCCGGTCGGCGCCGGCGTAGTCCTGTGCCGTCCGGTACGCCGCGAACAGGGTCGGCGTCACCTCGTTGACCCGCTTGTCCGTGCACTGGGCCGACAGGATCGTCGCGACGGCCAACTCGAGCGGGGTAGTGAAGTCGAGCTCGCAGCGCGCGTCGGGGTAGAGCGCAGCGAGCTCTCTGTTCGTCCGATGGGCTCGACGGGTGAGCGCAAGCGGGGACTCCTCGCTCGCCTTCACCATGCTGGTCACCCTACGTGGAGGTCCCCGAACAGGCACCGCGGGAACTGCCTCCCGTCCGGCCGTTCGCCCGTTCCGGTGATCTGTCTCAAGCCCCTGCCACTTCGTGACGACGCCCACCCTGATGGTTACAGAGAGTGACCATGCGTGAGGAGTGTCATGGACCCGCAGAGCACGCCCCTGGCCACGGCCGGGCGCCCGACTGCGCCCACACCCCACCAGCAAGCCGCTCCCCACAGGCCGGCCGCTCCCCGCAAGCAGGTCATGCGGCCCACCGCCGAGCGCTCCGCCGTGCACGCCCATCTCACGCTCGACGGCCTCCGGGAGTACCGCAGGGCGCTCACCGCCGAAGAGAGCAACGTCTCCTACTGGCGCAGGATCATCCAGGCTCGCCACGATGTCGTCCGGGCCGGCAGCGACCTGGTCAGCGCCAACCTCAAGCCCGTCCTGGCCGAGGCTCGCGTGGGCGCCGGCCGGCAAGCACTCGTTGACATCATCGCCTTCGATGACGTGCCTCCCCTACCTGACCTCGCCGGGTTGTGGGAGCGCCAGGTCGACCCGTCGGACAGCGACGCCATCGCCGCCCTCGAGAGCCAGCTCGACGCCGCTGAGCACCAGCTGTCGCAGTACCGGAACGCGCTACACGAGCGACTGGGCGCGGCCACCTCCGAGCTGATCGCCCGCTATCGTGATGAACCCGGTTTGTGTCTGACGGCCCTGCCCGTCCAGCGGGTCCGCCATGCCATCCCCGCCTAGTGTCTTGCGCCAGTAGTTCGTTGAGGAAGGCGCCCGAGTGAGACCAGGATCTGATCGGCGGATTTGGTCCAGATGAAGGGCTGGGGGTTGTCGTTTTAGGCTTTGACCCGTTCGCGGATGTCTT
>JAYTHM010000489.1:0-3070 GCA_043732645.1 Frankiales bacterium | reverse complement strand
TAACACCCTTCGCTTGGTCCGACGGCGAGGCGGCGCGGACAGGCCATCCGACCTCGGCCGTGACGGCGGAGACCCCGGGCGCCGAATCCCCCTTGCTCATCGAGACGCCTTCACCGGCGGTGAGCGGCAGCGTCTCTTCCCGGCGCTGCATTATTCCGATGATCAAGAAGGCGAAGGATGCGAGGCTGACGGCGATCGAGGCGTAGACGAACGTGAGCGTCGAACCGATCAGCCCGATCACGAGCAGGACGAGTGCGACAAGGACAAGTGCCCCGCTGATGACGATCACGTGGAGGGTCCTCCCACAAGGGGTACGTGGACAAGCCTGGGCATCGTACTGACGCCTGGTTCCAGCGGGGCTCAGGCGGGACGAGGGCAGCTCAGGACTGGGCGGGTGGCTCCGGTCCTTCGTCGACCTGCTCGAGGACGACGGGCGGCGGGAAGACCGTGAACGGACCCATCGGCTCCGGCTCCCGCGAAAGCGGCGGCACGGCACGCAACGGCGGGGGTATCGCGGCAGCAGACGCCTCCCGCGGCGGCCCGGACGGACCGTTGGGAGCCAGCCGGGGAAGGCCGTGGCGAGAGTCGTCGGCCTGGTTCAGCTCCGCCCACTCCGGCGGCAGGACCTGCGGTAAGCCCTCGGATGCAGTCGGTACGGCGGGTCGGGGCACAGCCGGGGCCGGCTGCTCAGCCGGCGCGACGGCACCGGTCGGCGCCGCAGGGGCGGGAGCCTGCGGGGCGGCAACAGACGCGGGCACGAAGGAAGCCGGTACGCCCAGGTGAGGTGGCGCGGGCGTCGCAGGCGGCGCGGGTATCGCAGGCGCAGGTGTCGCGGGGACAACCGGGATGGGAGCAGGCGTCGCGACCGGCGTGGGCGCGGCAGGTGCAGCGGGACGGGCGGCCCCGCGGTCGGCGATGCCGGCAGGCATGACACCTACGGCTGTGGCGCGGGCCGTCGCGGGCACGCCCGCCCCGCTGTCCTCGGCACCCCCGCCGCGCCTGGTGAGGTCGCTGAGCTGCGACTCGAGGTAGGCCTTGAGGCGCAAGCGGTACTCGCGCTCGAAGGCCCGAAGGTCCTCGATGCGCGACTCGAATTCATGTCGCCGGCCCTCGAGCTCGGCCAGGGCCGCCGTCGTGCGGGCGTTGACCTCGTTCTCGACCTGGCTGGAACGGGTACGCGCGTCGGACACCATCTTGTCGGCCTCAGCTCGGGCCTCTGCCACGGCCTGGTCGGCGGTGCGCTGCGCCATCAGCAGGGTGCGCAGTGCGGCTTCCTGTGTCTCGCCCGGCATGGGGGCGGCGTCGGCGACGGGGGCAGCCACGGCTGCGGGCACCGGCTCAAAAGGCGCCGGCACGGCAGCGGGGGGAGCAGCCTGAACCTCGGCGAGCTTGCTGGTGAGAGCCGCATTCTCCGTGAGCAGCCGGGCGATCTCGGCCTCGATGTCGTCGAGGAAGCCGTCGACCTCGACCTGGTCGTAACCGGTGCCCATCCGCTTGGTCGAGAACTTCTTGGTGGCCACGTCGGCAGGGGTGAGGGGCACGAGAGTCACATCCAGTCAGGGACAGTGCGGCAGACAGCGGCAGTGCGGGGCGAGAGCAGGCGAGAAGGCGACAGCGAGACAGCAGGTGCCGTCATCGTTGGGCCCCCACAATGTTCAACAAGATGCTCGTCACGAAGAAGAGCACAATGAAGCCTAGATCCAGGGAGACATTGCCGATCCGTAGTGGGGGCAGGACGCGACGGAGCACGTTGAGCGGAGGGTCCGTGACGGAGTAGGTCAGCTCCAGCGCGATGGCAACCGGTCCGGCTGGTCGGTAGCTGCGGGCGAGCATGAAGACATACTCCATGATGAGGCGAAAAATCAGCAGCAGCAGGAAAATGAAGATGACGAAGTAGAGGACGGATGCGACGACCGACACGGGTGCTGCTCTCCTGCAGGGATGGCAAGGTCAGGACTGGTTGAAAAAGCCGCCCTCAACGATGCGCGCCTTGTCCTCGGCCGTGACCTCGACGTGTTCCGGCGAGAGCAGGAAAACCTTGTTGGTGATGCGCTCGAGGCGACCGTGCAGCCCGAAGATGAGGCCGGCCGCGAAGTCGACGAGGCGCTTGGCGTCGCCGTCGTCCATCTCAGTGAGGTTCATGATGACCGGGGTGCCAGTGCGGAAGTGCTCCCCGATGGCCCGGGCGTCGTTGTAGCTGTGCGGGTGCAGGGTCGTGATCCGGTGGCCGTCCTCGTAGGCAGGCACCGCCTGCGGGCGGGCGGGGGTGTCGAGGGCGACGGCACCCTGGCTGCGTGGGCCGGCGTCGAAGGAACGTCGGGGGGTGACCGCGGGCGCCGCAGCAGGGGCGTAGCGACGCGCCGGCGGCTCCTCGAGGGCCTCCTCCTCGGCGTACTCGTCGTACGCGTCGTAGCGGCTGTGCTCGTCGTCCTCCACTAGGCCGAGGTAGAGGCCCATCTTGCGCATCACGCCAGGCATGTGGAGCTCCACTTGTAGGTCGGACGTCATTGGCGGACGTACGTGAGTTTCGCGTGGACCCCAGCCTAGCCGAGTAGAGCGGCCCGAGGGCCTAAGAGCGCGGTCCCGACACGCACATGCGTCGCCCCGGCCGCAATCGCGGCCTCGAGGTCGCCACTCATCCCGGCGCTCAGCATGGTGGCACGGGGGTGCTGTTCGACAAGAACAGCTCCCAGCTCCGCGAGCCGTGTGAACGCGGGGAACGGATCGGCGCCAAGGGGGGCGACCGCCATCAGCCCACCCAGCACGAGCCCGTCGGCGCACGCGACCTGGCCCGCTAGCTCGGGCAGCGCCAGGGGGTCCGCTCCGCCTCGGTGCGGGTCGCCGTCAGCCGCGAAGCTGACCTGCACAAGCACCTGCACGACCCGCTCCGCGCGCACTGCGCCCTCACTGAGCGCGGTCACAAGCGAGGCCCGGTCGACCGACTGCACCACCGACGCGTACGACGCGACGCTACGGGCCTTGTTCGTCTGGAGCTGACCGACAAAGTGCCACCGGACCCCATCGGCCAGCTCCGGGGTCTCCTGCGCCTTCACCTCCCGTGCCTTCTGCC
>JAYTHM010000488.1:0-3074 GCA_043732645.1 Frankiales bacterium | reverse complement strand
GCACCCACGGCCCGTCGTTGCTGAACAGCGCCACCGACTCGTTGGGGTTGGTGGCACCGACCGCGATGACGGGCAGCGCGTCGTGGGTCGCCGGCACGAGTCCTTTGTCGTGGGGGGTGAACGCGGCGGGGTACATCGGGCGCACCGTCGCGTCGTTGCCGGCAGAGACAACAACGGTCGCGCCCAGCCGTCCCAGCATCGCGATCGGCCCCAGCAGCAGGGCATCGAAGGCCGTGTCCGCGGGTTGCTCGTGGTAGTAGCCGAGCGACAAAGACACCACGTCGACCGGCTGCATGCAGGCGTCGCCGCGAACCGCGAGGGCCTGGCGGAGGGCTAGTAGTTGCAATGAGCGCAGCAGCTGCCCCTCGGCCACGACACCGTCCCCGCCGAACACGCGAACCGCGAGGATCCTGGCATCCGGGCAGGCCTGCCGGATGAGACCGGCGATGAACGTGCCGTGACCGGCATCGGCCTCGAGGTCACCGACCAAGGGGTCCGACATGCCGCTCGTGTCCGATGGCTGCGCAAGAAGTCCGAGCCGCTGGCCCAGAACCGTGGGGTCGTGCTCGACATGCTCCGGGCCCAACCATGGGTGTTCGACCACGCCGCTGTCGAGCACCGCAACGAGCGGTCGCCGAACGGTCGACCCGTCGAGGGGATAGCGGCTGGCCGGCGGTTGGCCCACCCAGTTGACCGGCTGACGACCACCCAGTCCTGCCACCCCATATCCGCTAAGAGCCCCCGCACCGTGGGAGTTCGTGAAGGGGTTGCCGCCCATGGCGTGGGAGTTCGTGAATGGGTTGCCGTCGATGCCCGGTCGGGACGAGGACACGACATGCTCGAGTGCCACGCCGGCGACTTGACCTGAGGGCGACGTTCGACGCGCACGCAGGTTCTGCAGGACCGCCCAGGCGTCCGGCGGCAGGGCTGGCTCGTCAGTGTCGGGTTCGAACTGCACCACGGACACCCAGATCGCCCGCAGATCATTCTTGAGGTCCTCAGGCAGGTCTGCCCCGGCGAGCAGGTCGGCGTCAGCGTCGGCCTGACCGTCGTCGACGAGCCGCAGCTTGAGGGTGGCGGCGACGTCGCGCAGGACCTGCAGTGCGCTGTCGTCGGCGACCAGACCACGCAGCAGAAGGGTGTCACCGGCATACAGGGTGGGCCGCGGGGGAGTCTGTCCGCGCAACTGCAAGGCCTTGGTGGGGTCGAGGCGACGGGCGCGGTGTTTGTCCCAGGGCTCCGGCGCAAGCGACAGCGTTGGTTCGTTCCTGAGCCTGCCTGGCTTGACCGGCCGTCCCGGCTTGCCGGAACCCGTTGCCTTGGGCTGTTGCTCCACGACTCTCCTTCGACCTGATGTGCCGATCAGCTGCTCTGGTGTGAGCGTATTGGGCCGGTCGGCGGTCGGTCAGCCCCTTTGGCTGTTTCCGCCTTATTCATCCTGATTGTCGCCGCCTTAGACCTGGGTTTTCCGCCGCCTCAGCCGGGCCGGCGTCCGGGTGAATCCCTCCATTCACCCGGACGCTTCCCCCCCTGCCCTCGATGACAAAGAGGCAGCCGTGGCCGCCCTGATACCTGCCGTGCCAAGAATTCTCCTGTCCCCCATTGGCCCTGCATCCGATGTATCGCAACCGCGCTCGCCTGCCTCCTTGCACAGGTGAGCTCACCCGATATCGAGAGCAGGGGCTGCTATGAGCAGTGCAGCAAACGTGTGTGACCGCCGGATGACGACCGCACCCAGTCATCTGGACCAGACCGACGACCCGCAGGCGTATGCCGCGTGGGGCCGCGCGCTGGCGGCTCTGCACAACCGTCCCGCCGCAGGAGCTATGGCGGCTCCTCTGCCTTGGGTTCTGTCGCGGGTTCCGCGAGCAACCGGGTGTGCAGACGCTGCCTTGCGTGCAGACACTGACTTGCGCGCGGACGCTGCTCTGATCGCGTTGTTGCCGGTCGAACCGGGCAACGGGTCCGCCCGCACCGGCGTAACCGATGTGGTCGCATGGGTGTCCTTGAGCGACCCGCTGATCTGGGCTCTGGAGTCCACAGCCGCCGCATGGTCGGCCCGCGCGTGGATCCACGGCGAGGCCACGAGAACGCACGCGCTGTTGAGTCCACCGAAGCGGCGTGGCAACCCCCGGGTCCAGCTGATATCCGTGGGACTCTGCGGCCTGGGCGACCCGGATTGGGACCTGGTCACGGCATACGACTGCATCCTGCGCTCCGGGCTGCCTCCGTTGCCATATGCCACAGCAGTCCTGCACGCCTACGCGCTTGCCGACGGCCCGGGACGGCTGCGCCGTGACGCCCTGGCGGTACGGATGATCCTGACCAGCCTTCGGCTAGCGGCTGCCGCGAGCTCTTCCACGCCAAGCGCCGGGACCAACACGTGGGGGAGCCCTGCGATGGAGCACCTCCTCCACGCTGAACGGATCGCCCAGCGTGGTCTTCTGGGTGCGCGCACCGACCTCTGAGCGATCTGATCGTTTGCGGCCTGAGTGCCCTCAGGTGAGGGCATCGGGCAGGGTGGCGTAGACCGCTCCAGCGAGGTCGACGAACAGCTCTCCCGGTCCAGCCTGTGTACCGGGACGAATCCGGCTGGCACGTCGTCAGCAGCACCGACGGCGGCTCTCGCCAGCGCGATGGCGGCGGTGATGTCCGCGCTCTTCACGGACATCACCGTGCGGCTAGATTCTGCGACCTGTGGTGGTGAGTGAGGTGAAGACTTGGCCGTCGCTGCGAACGTACAGCCGGTTTCCGCCGTAGCTCACCATCTTGAACGGGTAGTACGGCGACAAAGACTGATCACAGGGCCGCACGACCACGCCACCTGGCCGACGCAGAGCGTTTCGGCCCGGTTACGGCCAACGTCGGACTGTTCATGAGCGGTGTGCAAGCCAACGTCGTTCCCGACGCCGCCCACGTGCTGCTTGATCTGCGTGCTGTCCCCGGCGCGGATGGCGACGTGCTGCGCCGCGAGGTACCCGGGCGTAGGTGCCCCAGGAGGAGTGAGGGCAGACTGGGCGCGTGCCCGCTCACTACCGCGCCCCTGGGTGGTTCACCCGCAACGTCTTCAATCG
>JAYTHM010000487.1:0-3079 GCA_043732645.1 Frankiales bacterium | reverse complement strand
CGGCCAGATGCCGCAGCCCGTGGGAGTGCTTCTCGGTGGGTAGGTTCAAAACCGCATCGGCTGGGTGCAGGTTCGACTGACCACGTTTGCGATAGGCGATGCGCTGGACGTCGACCTCGCCGAAGACCGTGGTCAGCCCGCGGCTGGGTCTGCTCTCAGCGGTCGGACGTGGCACCCGTTCGGCGTCGGTGACGTCGGCGATCTGAGGTTCGGACACCGCGGCGTCCCTTCAGAAGAGCCGCACCCAACTCAATAGGCGGGCTCGGTGAGCGAGCCGGACCCACTCGGCGCTCCCGTGCGGCACAGGCGGCGCGGAGGAGGTCGCGAAGCCATGTTCGCCCGTGGCGGCAGTCGGCGTTTGGTCGGAGTTGGTCGCGGGGGGCTTCCCGCAGCCGCCGCCGGGGCGGCAGTCAGTGCTGCAGGAAGACCCGCAAGGATCAGCGGCGGGACGGCCTTCTTCGTGAACGAGAGGATCATGCCCCCGTCCCGTAGGCGGGGCAGAGCCCGACTTGGTGCCCCGTTGCGGCGAGGAGTCCCTCGGCGGAGCGAAGCAGGTCGATAAGTTCCGGGCGGGCGAGGGAGTAGTAGGACGACCGGCCCTTGGGCCGAACCCGGACGAGGCCGCAGCCCCGAAGGCACGCAAGATGGCCCGAGACTGTGCTCTGCGCCAGTCCGATGTGTTCGACGAGTTCGGTCACCTTGTGCTCGCCGTGCCGGGCCAGGTACCGCACAATCGCGAGCCGGACAGGATCGGCGAGCCCCCGGAACAGAGCGACAGCGTCCGACGTATCGGTCTGTTGTGCTTTCATCGTCACTTCCCGATGATAATCCAGGAGCGGGAGGAGCCTCTACGAAGGTTGTGGTCGGCTGCGAAGTACGCCGGAACGGCAGGGCGTGGCAGCTTGCCCTGGTGATTGTTCTTCGGACGCTGACCTTGTTCGTCTTAGCCGCGTTTGCTGAGATCAGCGGCGCATGGCTGGTGTGGCAAGGCGTCCGTGAACACCGGGGTGTCCTGTGGATTGCAGGGGGCTGCTCGCGTTGGGCGCGTACGGCTTTGTTGCGACGCTGCAGCCGGATGTGGAGCACCGTCGGCGGGCCGCCCATCTTGCACTTGCTGTACGCGCCACCGACACGCTGTCGTTGCACACGCCCTCGGTCGATGCGCTCACCCAAGGTCGGGGAGTCGAATGCCGCACCTTCACGAAAGCGCTGCTGTCAGTCTGCGATCTGTGCACTGCCGTGATCTGTGAGCATTCTGCCGATGTCACCTCTCTCGGATCAAGGCAACCCGTCGACGCGAGAGCGTCGGCGCGACGTCCTGGCCTCGGGGCCGGGCACCAACTGTCAGCCGAAGCACGTCAGGGTTGAGTTGAGCTGCTGACCAGGTCGGCGAAGACGATGATGTTGTCTTCGTAGTGGCCTGATTGGCTGTTGAAAGTCCCACCGCAAGTGATGAGCCGCAATCCCGAGTGGTCGATGTCGCCGTACACCAACTCAGTGGGGAAATGGTCCTTGGAAAACTGCCCGACCCGCGTGACACGGAAAACCGCCTTGCTGCCGTCCGCCCGCGTGACTGCGACCTGGTTGCCTGGCTTCACGTTGTGCAGCCTGTAGAAGACCCCCGGCCCTTTCATGTCGATATGGCCCGCGATGATGGCCGGACCCAGCTCACCCGGGGTCGGAGCACCGGTATACCAGCCGGCGGGGAAGCCACCCGGCGGCACCTCCATCGATCCGTCAGTCCGCAACCCGAGGTTCATCAAACCGGTGTCCACGCCGATTGCCGCGATCTGAAGCCGGACCGGCGAAGACCTCGCCAGGTAGGCCGCCTTGAGACTGCGCGGCACAGACGACGGTGCGACCCGGCTCGGCGCCAAGACCGACGGGGCCACCCGGCTCGGCGCCAAGACCGACGGTGCCAACGCGGCACCAGGTTCGCCGGCGCAGCCGACCGTCCCGAGGGTGATGGTGGCGAACAGCGCCGCCACCATCGCCCTCGAACGTGCTGGACGTCGAGACTTAATTCGACGCGCGCCCGCACTCGGCTGCGGTTGCTCAGGCGCGCAGACCACGACGACGGCGTGCAGCCGCGACGCCCCCACCGCAGACCCCAGCGAGAACCAGCCCACTGGCCCACAGGCGCAGCGAGTCGTTCCCGCCACTGGTGCTGCCGTCACCAGTGCGGACCGCACCGGTCGGGACCTTTGTGACTTGGGTGCCCTTGGTTCCCTTGGTACCTGTGGTGCCTGTGGTGCCTGTGGTGCCTGTGGTGCACGTCGGCCTCGTGATGGTGTTTGCCTGCAGCGTGACGGCGCCGTTGCGGGCCAGCACGCGACCTTGCATGGTCGCTCCGGTGTTGAGGTGGATATCTGTCAACGCCATGATGGTCCCGACAAATCTGGAGCCGGACCCGAGCGTCGCGGAGCTGGTGATTTGCCAGAATACGTTGCAGGGGTTGACGTTAACCAGTTTGACATGGCTGGCAGATGCCGTGGTCAGGGTAGAGGCAGCCTTGAAGATGAAGACCGCGTTCGGGTTGTTGCCGCTGTCGAGCGTGAGTGTCCCGGTCAAACCCAGCGCTCCGCCGGAGTAGACGCCTGGCTGCAGGGTCTTTCCGCCGAGCTCAACCGGAATCGCGTGTGTCGGACCCGAACCGGCGGCTGTCGTGTAGGCGGTGGTGAGGTCCTTCTTTGCGCCTTTCGTCACAGCGTCACCAGCATGGTTGGTGCCGTTTAGGGTCACCGTGCTCAATCCGGTGGTCGACGTTGTCGGGAATGTTCCGATATTGCCGTTAAGCGTGGTCGGCCCGGTGTTGGTGATCCCGGCGCCCGCCAAGACCACGAAGCTGCTGGCAGTGCCGAGCGGCACTGGGGCCGAAGCCGCCTGGGCGCTGATCGGGAGCGCCACCAGCAGCCCTACGGCTGCCGCCGACGCAACCACGAACCGCACAGGTTTCGCGTCACGCACGTTCTTTGGCAGGTTCATTTCCGATCCTCCAGGGCCATAATGGTGCCTTGCGTCAGGGAGCCGACGGTATCCCTGACCGGCCGAAAGGAGTATGGCCGACACGCTGGCAAGA
>JAYTHM010000486.1:0-3083 GCA_043732645.1 Frankiales bacterium | reverse complement strand
TGCCGGCGCTGGTCCTGGCTCCCGTCGTGGGGGTCGTGGCCGACCGCTTTGACCGCCGGCTCACGATGGTCGTCGCCGACGTGATCCGCTTCGGGCTTTTCCTGTCGGTCCCGCTCGTCGGCTCCTTGGTGTGGCTGTTCGTGGCGACCGCTCTGGTCGAGGTCGTGAGCCTGGTGTGGATTCCGGCCAAGGAGGCGTCGGTCCCACACCTGGCCAAGGAGCAGCTCGAGTCGGCAAACCAGATCAGCCTGTTCGCGACCTACGGCACCGCCCCCGTCGCGGCGGTGGTCTTCGGCGTCCTGGGCCTGATGTCGGTCCGCACCGGCCAGTCGGCGGCCAACTTGGCCCTCTATGTCAACGCCGGCACATTCTTGTTCGCGGCGGCCCAGGTCTTCCGGATCCGCGACATCCCCAGCCGGATCGAGGTCTCGACGAGCAGCGAGGCGATCCCCACCGTCGCGAACAGCATCCGCGAGGGTCTGCGCTTCGCCGGCACCAGCCCGCTCGTCCGTGGCCTACTCGTGGGCATGCTCGGGGCCCTGGCGGCGGCCGGGGTCGTCGTCGGCAACGGCAAGCTGTTCACCGAGACGATCCTGAAGGGCGGTGAGGCGGCCTTCGCCCTGCTGTTCGGCTCGGTCTTCGTCGGCATCGCCCTCGGCGTCGCGATCGGCCCCCGCCTGGCCGGTGACATGAGCCGCCGTCGGGTCCTCGGACCCTCCATCGTCGGCGCCGGCCTGTGCCTGGGTTTCATGTCCGTCGTACCCGTCCTGGCTTTGGTGGTGATCGCGACGGTGCTGCTGGGCGCGTTCGCGGGGATGGCTTACGTCACCGGCCTCACGCTGCTCGGCGGGGAGGTCGAGGACGCCGTCCGCGGGCGCACTTTCGGGCTGGTCAACAGCCTGATGCGAATCGCGCTGCTCGCCTCCGTCACGGTCTCCCCGGCGCTCGCCGGCGTCATCGGCGTCCACGCGTACAACGGCTTCGACGTCAACGGCGTCTCGGTGACGCTGCTGCTGGGCGGGCTGCTGGCCATCACTGTCGGCACCCTGTCCTACCGGACTATGAACGACCTCCCCGGCGTTTCCCTATACGCCGACCTGCGGGCCCGCCTCCGGGGCCGCCCGAGCCCCGGCCCGCGGTACCCGGGGGTGTTCGTGGTGTTCGAGGGCGGCGAGGGGGCCGGCAAGTCGACGCAGGTGGCGCGGCTCGCTGCGGTGATCGAGGAGCGTGGCCGCGAGGTCGTCGTCACCCGCGAGCCCGGTGCCACGGACGTTGGTGCAAGGGTCCGGGCCCTGCTGCTGGACCCCACCAGCGAGCTGTCGGACCGCTGCGAGGCCCTGCTCTACGCCGCCGACCGGGCGCAGCACGTCGCCACTGTCGTCCGTCCCGCCCTCGAACGCGGCGCCGTCGTCATCAGTGACCGCTACGTCGACAGCTCCCTGGCCTACCAGGGCGCGGGGCGATCGCTCGACTGGCAGGAGATCGCCGAGCTCTCCCGATGGGCGACCCAGGCCCTGCGGCCGGATCTCACGCTGCTGCTGGACATCGACCCCACCGTCGGCCTCGCCCGGGCGACCGGGTCGCCGGACCGGATGGAGCAGGAGTCCCTGGACTTCCATCGGGCCGTGCGGCAGGGGTTCTTGGACCTGGCGGCCGGTAACAGGGGGCAGTACCAGGTCGTGAGTGCGGCCCTCACCCCCGACGAGGTGCATGCCGCGGTCGTGGCTCGGGTCCTCCCGCTGGTGCCGCCGCGTCCCCTGGTCGCTGCCACATGAACGTCTTCGCCGGGACAAGATGAGCGTCTTCGACGAGCTGGTCGGCCAGGAGGCCGTGGTCGCGCAGCTGACTGCCGCGGCGCAGGCTGCTTGCCAGGCGGTCGCAGGTGGCGACGGCGTGGGCATGACCCACGCCTGGTTGTTCACCGGTCCGCCCGGCTCGGGTCGTTCGGTGGCCGCCCGGGCGTTCGCGGCAGCCCTGCAGTGCCCTGACCGCGGCTGCGGACACTGCGACAGCTGCCACCAGGCCCGTAACGGCACCCACCCGGATGTTGCTGTGGTCGTCCCCGAAGGCCTGCACCTGTCGATCGCCGACGCCCGCGAGGTCATCGGCCGGTCCTCGCGAGCGCCGACCCGCGGTCGCTGGCAGGTGACTCTTATCGAGGATGCCGACCGGATGGAGGGGCGCACCTCCAACACGCTGCTCAAGGCTGTCGAGGAGCCGCCGCCGCACAGCGTGCTGCTGCTGTGCGCCCCCTCGGTTGACGACCTGCTCCCCACGATCCGCTCGCGCTGCCGCCTGGTCCCGCTCCGCACCCCTCCGGCCGCTGCCGTCGCGCAGGTGTTGGTCGAGCGAGACGGCATCGACCCGGCAATGGCCGCCTTCGCGGCCCGCGCAGCGCAGGGCCACATCGGACGGGCCCGCCGGCTGGCCACCGACGAGACGGCCCGCACCGAGCGCAAGCACGTCCTAGCCCTGCCCCGGTCCCTCAACAACCTGGGCCAGGCGCTGCTCGCCGCGAAGGACCTCGTCGACGCCGCCAAGGAAGAGGCCGACGCGCTGGCCGCCAGCCGCGACGGGGTTGAGCGAGAGGCCCTGTCGACCGCCCTCGGTGGCGGCGCTACCGGCAAGGGCTACGCTGGAAGCGCCCCCAAGGGCGGTGCAGGGGCCCTTAAGGAGCTGGAGAAGCGGCAGAAGTCCCGTGGGACCCGCACCCAGCGCGATGCCCTCGACCGGGCCCTGATCGACCTCGCTGCGTTCTACCGGGACGTGCTCGCCGTCCAGCTCGGGACCGGCTCGGCGCCGGTGCACGCCGACCTGGTCGAGCAGTCGGCGACCATCGCGCGGGCGACCAGCCCCGAGTCGACGATCCACCGGATCGACGCCGTCCTGGCCTGCCGAACGGCCATCGACGGAAACGTCGCGCCGCTGCTCGCGGTGGAAGCGATGGCGCTGGCCGTGCGAAGCGGGTGACCCCGGACGTGCCTTAGACTTTTGCCCATAACGTCGCCGCCTTAGCTCAGTTGGTAGAGCACCTCACTCGTAATGAGGTTGTCCGGAGTTCGATTCTCCGAGGCGGCTCCACC
>JAYTHM010000485.1:0-10173 GCA_043732645.1 Frankiales bacterium | reverse complement strand
CGACAACGACGAAGGTGGCCGCCGCCTCGAGCAGGGCCTGCGCACCGAGCGCCAGCCAGCTCACGTCGGCAACGCTCACGAGCGACTCACCCGGCTTGGACACCTGATGCGTCGGGCGCTGGTTGTTGACGGCCGGTAGCAGCGCCATGAACAACCCGAGCCAAGCCAGCCAATCCCGGTGCCTCGGTCGGTCCATCAGACCCTGGGCGGTCGGCTCACCTCGGTGCGCGCGCCGGGATCGACGGGCCAGAACAGGTACCAGCCAGACGAACACGCCCACCAGCAACGCAATGGCGATCCGGTCTCCGACCTAGCTGAGGGCGCTCCCGTCCCGCATTACCGTCACGCCCCCATCGACCATCTTGGAGGCGGTCGCCCTTGAGGGTCGCGCCGCGCTCGGTGAGGGTTACCGCCGACACGACCAACAGCAGGAAGGAGTCGACAGGCAGGTCGATGAGCCCGAAGAACACAGAACGGCGGGTCATGGACGCACTCGTGAATCCTCGAACTGGCGCCTCGAAGCATCCCTCATCTTGCGCCGATCACTCCGCGCGGAACTCCACGTGGTCGATCTCGATCCGCACCTGCTGGATCCGCAGCAAAACCCGCTCGCGCAGGTCGCTCGGGGCGTGCTCGGAGCACGAGCGGGCAACCAGGGCCTTCACAGCCTGCTCGAGGCCGTATTGCCGCAGGCAGGGCGCGCACTCATCGAGGTGGATCCGGATGTGACCGTGGTCCTCGTCGCCATCCTCCCCGTCGAGGTAGAGGTAGACCTTCTCGAGGACCTCGCTGCAGTCGGTTTCGTGCGGTTCACCGCAGCTCACGAAGCGCCTCCGTCCGAGGCCGCCTTGACCAGGCCACGGTCGACGGCGTAGTCGGCCAGCATCGTGCGCAGACCTCGCCGACCGCGATGCAGGCGCGACATGACTGTGCCGATGGGGGTTCCCATGATGTCGGCGATCTCTTTGTAGGAGAACCCCTCGACGTCGGCAAGGTAGACCGCCATGCGGAAGTCCTCGGGCAGCTTCTGAAGCGCGTCCTTGACATCGGAGTCGGGGAGGTGGTCGAGCGCTTCCATCTCGGCGCTGCGCAGGCCGGTCGAGGTGTGGGCCTCGGCGGCGGCGAGCTGCCAGTCCTCGATCTGCTGGGTCGGCGACTGCAGCGGCTGGCGCTGCTTCTTACGGTAGCTGTTGATGAAGGTGTTGGTGAGGATGCGGTACAGCCAAGCCTTGAGGTTGGTGCCTTCCTCGAACTGGTGGAAGGCCGCGAAGGCCTTGACGAACGTCTCCTGAACCAGGTCCTCCGCGTCGGGGGGGTTGCGCGTCATCCGCAACGCCGCCGAATAGAGCTGGTCGAGGAAGGGCAGGGCGTCGCGCTCGAACCGCGCCGTGCGCGCCTCGCTCGTCTCCTCGTTGCTGCTCACTGTGCCCACCTCCGCCTGAGGTGCCAACACTACGGCCAGCGGCTCGAAGGGGAGAACCGAGGGCACTCCCGCCGCACCGGGCCAGGGCGCCAGGGACCGCGGGTCGACCGCGGTCCGCTTCAGGCAGCCGCTCGAGCTCATCGCCAGGACCTCTTTTCTTCGACGTGCTGCCGGCCGGGTCACCCTGGCCTTCTGTTCGCGTCAACGCCTATGCAGGACCGCGGCATTCCGGCCCTCGGCACCGTAGGCTGAGGGGCATGTCAGGAGCCATGCGCACGAAGCGCAGCTCGGTCGCCCATCGGGCGACGCACAATGCTTCGCACGGCATGGGCCCATCTGCCGGCCACCATCCTGCGGTCGAGCAGTACCTGGAGACGATCCTGGAGCTGGAGGAGTCCGGCATCCCGCCCATGCGCGCCCGCCTCGTCGAGCGGCTCGGGGTCAGCCCGCCGTCGGTAAGCGAGACCGTGAAGCGCCTCGAACGCGAGGGCTACCTCACGCTCGACGGCGACCGGGTGCTGCACCTGAGCGACACCGGTCGGGCCTACGCGACCGCGATGCTGCGCCGCCACCGGCTCGCCGAGCTGTTGCTCGTTGATGTCCTTAAGGTCCCCTGGAGCCAGGTGCACGAGGAGGCCTGCCGGCTCGAGCACGCCATCAGCGACAACCTCGAGGCGCACCTCGTCGCGCTGCTTGGCGACCCCGGCGCCTGCCCGCACGGCAACCCGATCCCCGGCTCGGCCAACCTCGTCGACCCCGGTCCGCTGCAGACCCTTGCCAGTGTCCCTGCCGGCACAACGTGCGTCGTCCGCCGCATCGACGAGCACCTGCAGACCCAGCTCGACCACATGCTCGAGCTCGAGGTCGGAAGGCTCCTACCCGGCCAGCAGGTCACCGTCAACGGCCTCCACGACGACATCGTGGAGCTCGACGTCGAGGGCGTCACCGTCAGGCTCGACCGGATCGCCGCCACCGAGGTCTACGTCAGCGTCTGAGTGAGTCCCGAGAGGAACACGCGCACCGCGGCCTCGACGCCAGGCTTGTCCAGATCGTGGTCAGCACCCTCGATGACGTGCGCACCAGGCGGCACCCCGAAGGGGTCCCTGCTCCCCTGCACCACGAGCACGGGTACGGCGACCCCCTCCAGCTCCGGCAGCCGTGACCGCTCCGGACGCCCTGGCGGGTGCAGCGGGAAGGCGAGACACAGGACCGCGTCGGCGCCGACCTGCGCCGCGGTCCGGCAGGCCACCCGGGCTCCGGCGCTGCGCCCTCCGGTGACCAGCGGCGTGCCGTCGATCGTCGCGAGGACGTCGAGCCACGCTGCGTCCAGACGCTTGAATGCCTCCGCGATCCTGTGGCCGCGAACCCGCCAGGGCTGCTCGACGAGGGCAACGCTCCAGCCAAGGTTCGCAGCGGCCGAGGTGGCCGCCTGCAGGTCGGGGGCGTCGATCCCGCCACCCGCACCGTGACCCAGAACGAGCAGCGGCCGCCCCCCGCGGTGCAGATGCACCCTCGCGACACCGACACTGGTCTCGACCTCAGCTGTCTCGCCGGAAGTGACACTCACACCGGGAAGGGTAGGAGATGCATCGCGCGCAAACCTGACGTGGCTGTCCCCGCTTCCTCTCCGGTGCCGGCTCCGGAGTCGACGTACTGGCAGTTCTAGGAGCTGGTCGCTGCCGCCTGGCTGCCGATGGAGCCGATCCGGATCCTCGAGCTGTCCGGGCACGACGACCGCCGGGCCCGCCAGCTGCGCGATGCCGGCTACGACGTCCTTCGGGTCGACAGCATGCCTCTCGGCGGAGCAGTGACGGTGCACGCCGACCCGCGCTCCCTGACCTGGTTGAAGGCCTCGTCGTTCAACGCGGTCGTCGCCGAGTCGAGCGTGCTGTCGACCTCGCTGGCGACGGAGGAGACGGTCCGGGACCTGGTGCGCCTCCTGCGCCCCGGGGGGCGGCTGCTGCTCGTGGTCGACTCTCTCCTGACCCGCCTGACCCGCCTGGCTCGCCCGGCTGACCTGGGTCGATGGGCCGAGCTCGCTGATGTGACCTGAGCGGACGTCGTGCTCGTACCCGCCGAGGACGGCACGATCAGCCGCTGCTTCTGGCCGGAGGAGCTCAGCGCCCTGATGTCTGACGCGGGCCTGATCGTGGACTGGGTGCGACCTCGGTCCGTGTTGACGCCCGCCTCGGTCGAGCACGCCCTCGCCGCCGGGGACTCGGTCCGCAGCCTGGTGCGCAACGAGCTCCACCTATCCGAGGACCGCGCCAGTGAGGCGGTCGGCATCCACCTCGTCGCGAGCGCAACCAAACCTTTCTGAGCGGCAGCAGGTCAGCCCTCGGCGTCCTCAAACTTTTCCTGGCAGGCAAGGCAGCGGGCCGCCTCGGGGCGGTACTCGAGGCGCGCCTGGGTGATCTTCTCGCCGCAGTCAACGCACACACCGTAGACACCGTTGGCGAGACGGGTCAGCGCGGCTTCCGCGTCGCCCTTACGGACGACGGCCATCTCGACGAGGGCCTCCTCGCGGTCGGCCTCGCTGGTCTCGCTGGCGATGTCTTCCGGGTTGTGGTCCGGTTCCGGGGGCGACTCATCCTCTTCCACCTCATCGGCTTCGGCCACGGCGATGGTGGCGTCACTCTCACGCACGATCTGCTCCAGGTCGGCACGGATGGCGTCGAGGTCCACGGTTCAGGCTCCTTGCTGCTCAGGTGTTCGCTGGGGTCGCGCGCACGTCGATGTGCGCCCGTTAGCATGCCCTACCCCTGCCAGCCCGCGCCGTGAACCTTCATCTGACGCGCGAGTCCAGCAGGCCAGCTCATCACCGCCGTCGGCGGTCGGCCGGACCGGTTCCTCGAGTCCGACGGACCTGGCCCAGGGTTTCTCAGCCCCGACGAAGCCCTCGCCTCGGGGTCGGGCCGCTCGGCACGACGGTGAGCGCCGACGCGACTCCGAGCCCACTGTGGGCAACCGCAGCGGGCGGTCGGGCAGGCAGGACAGGTGGCTCACCAACGACAAGGGCCAGGGCAACCACTTTTGACGGAACAGCGACAAAGGCAGGCTGTTCCGAAACCATGGGGTACCCCGAAACCGATGAAGTCCACGGCTGCTCCGGCTCAACGGACCAGGAGTTCCCAGTCGGGAGTGGCCGTGGTCGCTTGTGCTCCCGGCTGGCGGCGGCGGCCAGCAAAAGACGTCCGAACAGGAAGCCGCAGAAGCAGATGATCGACCAGGTAACCGGCTCCCAGCCGTACGGCGAACGACCGGTGTCCCGTTCGCAGGCGACAGCCGCGCGGTGACCACGCCAGGCGAACAGACCGGCGAGGGACAGGCTGAGCAGGGTGTCGGCCAGCGCAGAGGTGGCGCTCGACGAAGGGTCCCGTGCGAGGCTCGTCATCGGCCCGTCATCGTCGACAGGATCCGCGTCCAGCCGGCCTCGGCCGCAGGGCTTCCGCCGGTCACGACGAGGAGCTCGTACTCCGTACCGCCCATAACGACGTCGACCACATGTCCGGGCTGCCCGGTCAGTAGGACGTCCGCCGTCACGGCGTACCCGATCGGCAGGGGCAGCGGGCGCTCGGTGCCTGCAACGACAGTGTGGCGCGAACCACCCCGCTCAGCTCGGACCAGCGTGTCCTGCATCTGCGCAAGAGTGGGAACGGCTCCCGGCCGCGAGGTGGCCACCAGGGCCGCTCCGCCAGGTCCCTCGACCGTGAGCCCACCGGGGATCCTCGACACCGGGGTCTGGTGCCAGCCGCCAGGCAACTGGAAGGTCAGGGCCTGGTAGGTCACCAGGTGGCCGCCGCTCGTCGTGGCGGCGATCGCCGCCAACGTGAGCACCCCGTTGAAGGCAGCGTGCGCGGACATCGAGGCCACCAGCCCACGCTTGCGCCACAGCGTTGCGAGCAGCAGTCCCATGAAGACGTAGTAGCGAAGGGAGGTGGCGTTCATGTGCCAGACAGAAAAGGCAATGGCGCTGACCCAGACGGCCGGCGCAGCGCCACGGGAGATGAGGGTGCCAGCCAGGACGCCGCGGAACAGCGTCTCCTCGACCAGCGGCGCGAGGACTGCGGTGACCAGGAAGGTGAGCGAGATCCGCAGGAAACCGCCGCCGCCCACCAGCAGCTCGACCCGAGGGTCGCTGGCCAGGCGACCGGACAGTGCGGAATTCAGCAGTACGGCGAGCCCACCCCCCGCCGCGCCGAGCGGGAAGCCCCACAGCAGCGCCTCCACGACACTGCCGCGCGTCCACGTCAGGCCCACCCGACGCTGCACGCAGAACCCGCCCAGCGCCAGCCCGAGCAACACGTAGAAGGCGAGGGTGATGACCAGGCTCAACCGTAGCTGGTGGTCGACCTGCTGCGTGTCGTCCGCGCTCGCCCGCGACCACAGGGTGAGCCCGAGCGACAAGACCAGCCCCAGGGCCCCGACAGCGAGGCCGGTACCCAGCGGCAGCCCCGACTCGTTGTCGAGGGACGCCGCCGGTCGTGGCACCTCGGCGGACAGCAAAAGGGAGCCACGCAGAAGCACAGCGGCGCTTGCCCGGGCGGGAGGACACGCCCAGTCGGGGTGCGTTACTCCATGCCCGAGGACGGGCGGCTCGACGGTCACCCCTGCAGCTTCGGTGTCCAGTCGTTTCGTCTTGAGTGGTTTGGGTCAGATCGGTACGACGAGCCTCGGGCCGTTGTTCTGCACGTTGCCGACGTCCTTGCCAACGGGCCAGGCCTCAAGAACCCCGGGCGTTCCGGGGATCAGCAGGTCACCGGGGTCGGGGACCGCCGGATCGAGCCACACCCCCCAGGCCTCGCGGGGCACCAGCAGAGGTGAGCGGTCGTGGATATCGCCGAGGTCGTCGGGGGCGGAGGTCGTGATGATCGTGCAGGTCGACAGCCACTGCCCCTCCGGAGACTTCCAGTGCTCGTAGAGCCCCGCCATCGCGAGCGGGTCCAGGGTGCTGAGGTAGAAGGGCTGTTTTACCGCCCCCTCGGGCTTCCACTCGAAGTAACCGTCCGCAGGCACCAGGCACCGCCGGGTCGCGAACGCGTTGCGGAACGCCGGCTTGGTCATCACCGACTCCTGACGGGCGTTGATCATCCGGGCGGCGCCCTTGGCGTCCTTCGACCAGGACGGCACCAGCCCCCAGCGCAGGACCCGAAGCTGGCGGGTGTCCCGCTGCACCACTGCGTAGACCTTGTCGGTCGGCGCGACATTCCACGATGGGGCAAGGACCTCCTCCGGCGCCTCCTCGACCTCGAAGTACGAGACGAGGTCCTCCGGACGCCGGCTGGAGGCGTAGCGGCCGCACATGACTACTGCGGTGCGACGGGCAGGTTGGTCGACGGCTTGTCGTCCCGGTTGGGCACGAAGCGCATGGCTGCGAAAGGGTCGACGTGCTTGACGGCGACCTGTGCGATAGCCGGGATGGCCATGGGCTGGACGGCGCCGATGTGGGGGTAGGCCATCCAGTCCGGCGGCATGATGACCTTCTCCTTGTTCGACATGACCCCCACTTGCTCTGCACCGTAGGCCTTCTCGTAGTCCTTGCGATAGGCGGCGAAGGGAGCGCCACCCACCTCGCTGATGATCCGGAAGGACTCGAAGCTCAGCCCCTCGACCACTGCGGCTTATCGGCCAGCTGCTGTCAGACCAGCGGTTGGCACAGGCGCTGGTACCGAGAAGGATGAGAGCCCCGAGGGCTGGGAGGACACGAAACATCGTGAGCCGTGGAGAGGCAGAACGCCTGGTTTCTGCCGCGCCTGCGAAGATGGCGCCGTGACCTGGACCGCCCCGCGCCCCACCGCGCCCCTTGACGCTGTCGTCACGTTGCCCGGCTCGAAGTCGCTCACCAACCGCGCGCTCGTGCTCGCAGCGATCGCCGGCGGCCGCAGCGTCATCAGGCGCCCCCTGCGCAGCCGCGACTCCGAGCTGATGGTCGGCGCGCTGCGCGTGCTTGGCGTGACCGTCACCGACGACGGCGAGGACTGGGTCATCGACGGCGTCCCCGGGCCCCTCGCCCCATCGGGCACTGCGATCGACGTCGGCAACGCCGGAACCGTCGCCCGCTTCGTACCCGCCCTGGCGTGCCTCGCCGTCGGGGACATCACCTTCGACGGCGACCCCCGGGTCCGCGAGCGGCCCCTCGGACCCCTGCTCGTCGCACTTCGCGCCCTCGGCGCCGACCTGACCACGGTGGACGCCCTTCCCCTGACCGTCCACGGCAGTGGCGCGCTACGCGGTGGCTCGGTGGTCGTTGACGCCACCCAGAGCTCGCAGCTCGTGAGCGGCCTGCTGCTGGCCGGCCCGCGGATGACCGAGGGCTTGATCGTGCGGCACGAGGGCGGTCGGCTGCCGTCCACGCCGCACCTGGCCTTGACCGTCGACGCCCTGCGCGCGTCCGGGGCAGTCGTGGACGACAGCGTCCCCGGCGTCTGGTCCGTCGAACCCGGCCCGCTGCTGTCCCGCGACGCCGCCGTCGAGCCCGACCTGTCCACGGCGGCCGCCTACCTCGCGGCTCCCCTTGTCGCGGGCGGCTCGGTCACCGTCACCGGATGGCCCGTCGCCACCCGTCAGCCCGGGGCGGTGCTTCCCCAGCTGCTCGAGGCGATGGGCGGCCTCGTCACACGTACCGCGGACTCGGTGACCCTCACCGGCACCGGAGCCATCCACGGCATCGACGCCGACCTTGGCGACGCCCCAGAGCTCACCATGGTTTTGACGGCCCTTGCTGCTCTCGCCGACTCTCCCAGCCGGTTCCGTGGCGTGGCTCATATCCGCCTGCAGGAGACCGACCGCCTCAAGGCGCTCGTCACCGAGCTGGGCCACTGCGGCGCGCACGCGGAGGAGACCGACGACGGTCTGGTCGTCCAGCCCGCGCCCCTCTCGGGGGCGCTGCTCTCGTCGTACGACGACCACCGGATCGCTATGGCGTGGGCCGTCCTGGGACTCGGCGTCGACGGCGTGTGCGTCGACGACATCAGCACTACGCGCAAGACCGTACCCGACTTCGTCGGGTCCTGGTCGCGGCTGCTCGGGAGCTGACGGGTGCCGCGCGAGCTCGATGAGGACGACGTCCGCGTCCGCCCACCGCGCAGCACCCGACCCCGCACCAAGTCCCGTCCCAGGCACGAGGACGCCTCCCTCGGGCAGGTCGTGACGGTTGACCGTGGCCGCTATCGCGTGGCCGTCGGCCAGGTGCTTGTCACGGCTGTGCGGGCCCGCGAGCTGGGGCGCCGCGCCGTGGTCGTGGGCGACCACGTGTCGGTCATCGGTGACCTGTCCGGCGGACCGGATGCCCTCGCCCGAGTGGTGCGGGTCGAGGCGCGTACGTCCCTGCTCCGGCGTACGCCGGACGACAATGACCCCGTCGAACGGGCCGTCGTCGCGAACGCCGAGATCCTCGTCGTCGTCACAGCCCTCGCCGACCCGGTCCCCCGTCCCAGGCTGATCGACCGCTGCCTCGTCGCGGCCTTCGACGGCGGGCTGGTCCCGCTGCTCTGCCTGACCAAGAGCGACCTCGCCTCCCCCTCGTCACTGCTCGCGCGCTACGAACCCCTGGGCGTCGAGTCCGTCGTCACCGGATGTGGCTCGGGGGTCGGGGAGCTGCTCCATCGCCTGCAAGGCAAGACTTCCGTGCTGTTCGGCCAGTCCGGTGTCGGCAAGTCGACGCTGGTCAACCAGCTCGTACCGGATGCGTACCGGGCCGTCGGGTCCGTCTCAGGAGTCGGCAAGGGGCGGCACGTCAGCTCCTCCGCGGTGGCCTTCCCCCTGCCGGGCGGCGGGACCGTCATCGACACCCCGGGCGTTCGGTCCTTCGGCCTCGGAGCCGTCACCCCCGCCGGTGTCCTCGCCGCTTTCCCAGACCTTGCCCTCGCGGCCGAGCAGTGCCCGCCCGGCTGTGACCACCTCAGCCCCGGCTGCGCGCTCGACCTGCTCGTGACGGCCGGCCACGCCAACGCGGCCCGGCTCGACTCCTACCGGCGACTGCTGTCCTCCCGCGAGGGCGACCTCGAGGCCTGACCCATGTCAGTCCTCGGGAACTTCGTGCAGCAGCCACCAGAGCAGAGCCGTGAGCGAGAGCCCATCGCCGATGAGGCCGTCCCGGAGCCCTCGGCGCAGCTCCATCACGGGCACCCATTCGATTCGGGCAGCCTCAGAAGGGTCGGACGGGTCACCGACGTGCACCGCTCCAGAGGCAACGAAGATCTCGAAGCGCTGGTCCGACAGGCCGTTGGACGGGTGGTAGCCGAACAGCGGTTGCAGCCCGGAGGCCCGCCAGCCGGTCTCTTCAAGCACCTCCCGCGCGGCGGCCCCGATGACGGTCTCTCCCGCCTCGACCCGACCGGCGGGGATCTCCCAGCCCCACGTCCTGGTGATGAACCGATGCCGCCACAGCATCAGCACACCACGGTCAGGGTCGTGGACGACGACGCCGGCAGCGGGTAGGTCACGGCGGATGACGTGGTGCTCGAAACGCGCCCCGCCGGGCACCTCGACATCGACGAGGTGCAGCGACACCCACGGTGAGTCGTATATCGCCCGCTCGCCGTGCTCGATCCACTCCACGCGCATGGACGCTAGCCCGTTCACCCGAAGGACTGACAGCGCCCGGGGGTGGCAGCCGACGGGCGTTCGTGCGGACAAAGACGGCCCCGGCCCGCCTGGCGCCCCCTGAGGAGCTTTCCGGGATGCGATGGTCTTGCTGTATGCCAAGTCACGGGCGCTTCGCTTCGAAGCGGGAGCGCGCCGTGTGTGTG
>JAYTHM010000484.1:0-3107 GCA_043732645.1 Frankiales bacterium | reverse complement strand
GCAACCGACCACCTGCTGCACCACCTCACGGCTCGCCCTGGTCGCGACGGGCTGTGCCGTGTCCCAGATGCGGGTGCCGAGGGCCTCGTACAGCGCACCGACAGCGTGGGTCCCGTGCTCGGCCCGGGTTCGGGCAGCCACCCGCAGCAGCTTCAGACCCGCGGTGTGGCCGTCCTGGTACTCCGGTGGGAAGTGCGTGTCGTAGTCCAGGTGGGCGTTGATCAACCGCAGCGAGATGAAGCGCCACTCGACTGTGTAGCTGCGCTGCGCGGCAACCTGGCGGACCCACTTGCTGGTCATCCAGGCGAACGGGCACACCGGGTCGAAGTAGAAGTGGAGATCGGCGTTTGGTGCCTGGGTCATCCCTGGAACCTAGCCGATTTGCCGCCGCAGGTAGCTGTGGGAGACCGGGCACCCGGCCGCTGACGGATGTGGATCGACGCCCTGTCCGCTGGCGACACGACGTACTGGATCCCGCGCTACGCCGAGGCCTCGGCCCGGCTGAGGAAGTCGCTCATCGTCCGCATGCAGTCCTCGCGTTCTTCGTAGAAGGGCATGTGGGCGCTCTTCTCGAACAGGGCGAACTCTGAACCGGGGAGGTGGTTGTGCATGAGCTCCATGTGCTCTGGGGTGCACTCGTCGTACCGGCCCGCGATGAACAGGGTCGGGATGGTGATCTCCTTCAACCGGTCCAGGATGTCCCATTCCTTCAGGTTGCCGATGACCTTGAAGTCGCTGGGCCCGATCATGGTCATGTAGATCTCCATGCCAACATTGGCGAAGGACTCCTCAAGACCCCTGGGCCAGGGCTGCAACCGGCAGATGTAGGTCTGGTACCAGATCGCGATCGCGCCCTGGTACTCCGGGCAGTTGTAGAACTCGTTGTCCTCGTGATAGTCGATGGTGTCCTGCACCTCCTGTGGCAGCAGGGCCTTCAGACGTGCGGTGTCCTCCCCAAGCCGCGGCATGCTGGCCAGGCTGTTGGACACGATCAAGCTGACCAGGTTCGTCCGGCGGTCGAGCACGTACTGCTGCGCCAGCATGCCGCCCCAGGAGTTGCCGAACAGGTGGTGACGGTCCAGGTCGAGTTGCTCGCGGACGGCATCGACCTCACGCAGCGAGCGGTCCATCGTCCACAGCGACGTGTCGCTGGGTGTCTCGGACCTCCCGCAGCCCAGCTGGTCCCAGAAGATGACTCGACGGCGGTCCGCCAGGTCTTCCAGCGGCGTCAGGTAGTTGTGCGCAAAGCCGGGTCCGCCGTGGGCGACCAACAGCGGCGGCAGGCCCCCCTGCTCTCCCACGGACTTGTACCAGACCTTCCCACCGGGAACGTCAAGTGTGCCTTCTTCGGTGCGCAGTGCGGTGGTCACAGTTCTCCCAAAGGTTGACCAACAGGTGGCGTGCTTGCAACGAGCCAGCATCGGGACTGCACAGTCGTCGATACCGAAAACAGCGGCGGTTCCTCCGCGCACCGGCCGTGCGCGTGGCCGCACCGACCCCGGAACAGGCATCCGTCCGCGGCGAGGAAGCCGCGTTCTGGGCGTTGCGTGAGCGACATGCCCTGGTGCGGCACTGAGTCCAGCAGCAGCTGGCTGTACGGATGCGCCGCTGCCTGAAAGACCTGCTCGACCGGGCCTTGCTCCATCAGCTGTCCCCGGTAGAGGACCAGCACACGGTCCGCCACCTGACGGATGACAGCCAGGTCGTGCGAGATGAAGATGTAGGTCAGGGCGAGCTCCGTGCGCAGGTCACTCAGCAGGTTGAGGATCTGGGCCTGGATCGAGACATCGAGAGCCGACACGGCCTCGTCGAGCACGATCACCGAAGGCTCCGCAGCAAGCGCCCGGGCAATGGCGAGGCGCTGACGTTGCCCCCCGGACAGCGAACGGGGGACCGCGGTGGCATAGCCCGCTCCGAGGCCTACGGCATCGAGCAGCTCCGCTGTGCGCGCCGTGCGGTCGGCCCGGTCCCGATCGAAGTGCACGCGCTGCACCTCATCGAGCACCAGGCCCACCGGCTGCCGCGGGTCCAGCGAGGAGTACGGGTCCTGGAACACCATCTGGATTCGCCTGGCATGCCTCTTGCGGTCCGCGGCCTTGGGCGGCTCCGGCAGCGTTTCGCCGTTGACGGTGATGCTGCCCGCAGTGGGCACCTCGAGCCCCACGAGCATCCGCGCCAACGTGGACTTCCCGGAGCCGGACTCGCCGGCAATGCCCAGGCACTCAGCCTGCCCGACGCTCAACGAGATGTCGCGAACAGCGTGGACGTCACTGTTTTGGCCCGACCGCTTGTGCCGGGCGTGGAAGGTCTTCGAGAGCCCCTCCACCCTGACCGCGTCGTTCGTAGGCTCAGTCACCGAGGTGCACGCTTTCCTTCATTTGGCCGCGGAGCTCGTCCGCCCGAATGCATTCGGTGAGGGTCCCCGGCTGCAGTTGGTAGAGCGAGGGTGTCATCTGCTCGCACTCCGCGATCGCATAGCTGCAGCGTTCCCTGAAGGGGCAACCTGTGGTGGTCTCGCGGGCGGAGGCCGGGCGCCCGGGTACCACCTGGAGTCGCTCGACCCGGCGATCCAGACGCGGCCTGGCCCCGACCAAGGCAGCAGCATACGGATGCGCTGGGGCCTCGAACAGGTCCGCCGCCGACTGCATCGCCATCGGACGCCCGGCGTACATCACCACGACCTTGTCGCACAGGACCGAGGCAAGTGCGAGGTCATGGGTGATGAACAACAGCGACAAACCCCTCGACTCCTGCAGGTCACGCAGGATGGCCAGGATGTCGGATTGCACCGTGACGTCGAGTGCCGTGGTGGCTTCGTCGGCGATCAGCAGCTCGGGCTCGCAGGACAGCGCACCGGCGATCATCACCCGCTGCAGCATGCCGCCGGAGAGCTGCCCCGGATAGGCGCCGAGCACCCGGTCGGCCTCGGCGATGCCGAGGCTGTGCAGGAGCGTCGCCGATCGTTCGCGGGCTTGTCGCTTCGTCATGCCCTTGTGCAGCCGCAGGCCTTCCCCGATGTAGTCCTCGATCGTCCACAGCGGGTCGATGTGCGCGCGGGGGTCTTGGAAGATCATCCCTATCTGGTCGCTACGGACCTTGCGCAGCTC
>JAYTHM010000483.1:0-3112 GCA_043732645.1 Frankiales bacterium | reverse complement strand
ACAGCTCCGACGCCTGGGCTGCAGCCCTCGCACGCGGGCTGGAGAAGCGCGGGCTGCTCGCGCTCGGAGCCGTCGAGCACGCCGCCGGCTACTCGTGGGGGCGGACTGCCCACGGACTGCTGACGGCGTACCGGGATGTGCTCGTGCCGTCGCGGCAGAAGACGGGAGTAGGCGCATGAGCGCCGCGGACGTCATCCGGACGGCGCTGAAGGAGGCGGGGCTCGACTTCGCCGAGCCGCAGCCCGACCAGTTCTTCGTCAAGCTGCCCGGCACCCACAGGCTGTTCACGAACGCGTGGCTGGTCGTCGGTCAGCACGGGCTGCTCGTCGAGGCCTTCGTCTGCCGCAAGCCCGATGAGCGGCACGAGGACTTCTATGCCTTCCTGCTGCGGCGCAACGCCAAGACCTACGCGGTGTCGTTCGCCCTCGACAAGGCCGGCGACGTCTACCTCGTCGGCCGCCTGCCGTTGGGTGGGATCACCCCGGACGAGGTCGACCGTATCCTCGGGTCGGTCCTGCAGTACTCCGACGAGAGCTTCGACCTGCTGCTCGAGATCGGCTTCGCCAGCTCGATCAAGCGCGAGTGGGCCTGGCGCGAGAAGCGCGGGGAGTCCACAGCCAACCTGCAGGCCTTCGCTCGTTTTGCCGCACCTGAGTGAGCGTCTGGGATGTGGATGGAGCGCTGCTCGGGGCGCTGACTGACCTTGGGGTCGAACTCGAGCGGGTCGAGGTCGGTGCCTATCTCGTCACCTTGCGCGGAAGCCGCCGCCCCGTGAGCCCGGCGTGGCTGATCGCCGGCGAGCAGGCGGTTGCGGTCGAGGTGTTCGTCGTACACCTGATCGAGGGCTCGTCAGTGGCTGCGGTCCACCGGCACGTCTTGCGGCGCAACAACTCGCTGCGCGGTGTCCACTACGGCACCGACGAGGTGGGTGACCTGTTCCTGACCGGGTCCCTGTCGCTGGCTGACGCCACGCCGGTCGGCGTCGACCGGCTCCTCGGCGAGCTCTGGCAGTTGCTCGAGGACGACTACCCGACGATCCTCGCGCTGGCCTACGGCGAGCGGCTCGCCCACGACCCGGCCCTGTCGGCGAAGGTGCGCGCCGACGGTGCCGGCCGCCGCCCAGCCGGTACGCCGGACTGGGCCCCCCACCGCGACGCCCGCCGCTGACGCCTACGGTCCCTCCCCACCCGAGCCCCGAGCCCCGCCGCGCCCTGGTGTTCGAGCCCACGCTCACGCCCACCCGCGGGGGTCGGAACACCTCGGTGCGGATGGCGCGCCAGAGGCTGGCAGACTCTGCTCATGGCGACTCTGGTCCTGCTCCGTCACGGCGAGAGCGAGTGGAACCGCAAGAACCTGTTCACCGGCTGGGTCGACGTCGACCTGACCGAGCTCGGACAGGCGCAGGCGCGCGCGGGTGGCAGCATGCTCGCCGTGGCGGGCCTGCTTCCCACGGTCGTGCATACGTCGCTGCAGAAGCGGGCCATCCGCACGTCCACCCTTGCCCTCGAGGTGTGCGACCGCACCTGGGTCCCGGTCCGGCGCTCGTGGCGCCTAAACGAGCGGCACTACGGCGCGCTCCAGGGCAAGGACAAGAAGCAGACCCTCGAGCAGTACGGCGAGGCGAAGTTCATGCAGTGGCGTCGTTCCTACGACGTGCCGCCGCCGCCGATCGAGGCCGACTCGGAGTGGGACAACGCCACCGACGCGCGCTACGCCGGCCTTGCGCCGGAGCTCGTCCCGGCCACCGAGTGCCTCGCCGACGTCGTCGCCAGGATGCTTCCCTACTGGTACGACGCGATCGTGCCCGACCTGCGTGCCGGTGGGACCGTCCTCGTCGCCGCCCACGGCAACTCGCTGCGGGCCCTCGTGATGCACCTGGACGGCCTGTCCCGCGAGCAAGTGGTCAGCCTGAACATCCCTACCGGCCAGCCCCTGCGGTACGACCTCGACGAGGACCTGCGTCCGTCGGTGACCGGCGGAACCTACCTCGACCCGGAGGCCGCCGCCGAAGCGGCTGCCGCCGTCGCCAACCAGGGCCGCTAGCCCGCGCCCGACCAGCCGAGGCTCAGCGGGCTGAGGCCAGGTCTACGACCGCCGGCACCCGCAGCGACAGCCGTTCGACTCGGCCGGATGCGTCCCAGCGGATGAAGCCGCCCGGGGTGAGGTCGGTGCTCGCGTAGACCGTGTCGCCGCTCCACGCGACGTGGCAGGCCAGCAGCGTGCAGCCACCGTCAACGACGGTGGACCACGGCTCACCACCGACCGCGCCGACGTCGAGGTGGCCGCGGAGCAGGACGGCCTGGCCGTCCGGCCCGTCCATGGTGGCACCGGCCGACGCGGACCGGGCGGCCAGCGCAACGGAGCGGCCGTCAGGGGACAGCGCCCCGTCGAGGACGACGAGGCCTCCGTCGAGCGGCGCCGACACAGGGTCGGACATCCCGAGCCGGACGTCCCACACCTGCACGGTGCACCCGTCGAGGCAGCTTCCCGTAACGACCAACAGCCGTGGTCCCACGACGTCGAGGACCTGCACCGGCCCACCCCACCGGCGCAGCACCTGACCGGAGTCCGAACGCAAGGTGGGCGTCGTGCCGCCTGGGTTCACGACCTCGTCGTCCACAACGCCGCCCGGGGTGACCAGGAGCAGGTCGTGCTCGGACCGGGCCGACCGCGACTCGATGTGGCGACCAGACCCGTCATACGCCTCGAGAGAGCGGACGGAAGCCCCGCGCACCAGCCAGACCCGGTCGCCGCGGCTGTCAGGTGCGAGCTGGTCGGCCGGTCCGAGCCGCCGTAGCTGCGTCGAGCCGTCAGGCAGCAGGAACGCCCACCCGCCGAAGGCGAGGTTGGGTGGCCGCGTGAGGATGACCGTCGCGTGCGCAAGGCGGAGCAGCCGAGCTGGGTCCTGCCCGGCGGGCAGGAGCACGGGGTCGACGGCGCCGTCCGCCCGCAGCCGCTCCAGGCCCGCCGCTGCCACGACCAGCGTCGGCGTCGGCGTCGGCGTCTGACCCTGTACGACGGTCAGCACCCCGAGGCCCAACACGCAGGCTGCCGCGCCGGCGATCAGGCGGATGGGCCGAGGCAGCCCCCGGAAGGCCCCGGGCCCCCTCGA
>JAYTHM010000482.1:0-10239 GCA_043732645.1 Frankiales bacterium | reverse complement strand
CGGCTGCCCACCCGTTCAGCCAGGCAGCCATGCCCGGCTTGTGGGCGTAGACCAGCGACGAGAAGGCGCGCACGCCGAGCGCCCGCAGGCGGGCCAGCCGGTCGGCCTCCTCCGTGCGGTAGGCGATCGGCCAGGGCGCGCCGATCAGCGGCCCGACGGCGTCGAAGTAGGCCCAGACTTTGTCCATCACCTGCTGGGGCATGAAGTGCACATGCACGTCGATCAGCCCCGGCAGCCCCAGTGCCTGCCAGAGGGCTGGGACGTCAGCGTCGTCCACTGGCGCGCTTGCCCGTGCCGCGTGACTCCTGCGCACGGCCCTTGACCGCCCGGCCCATGGCCTTCGCGATGTCGCGCTTGGCGTCGCGCTCGCTCAGGGCCTGCCGCTTGTCGTGACTCTTGCGGCCCTTGGCAAGGGCGATCTCGACCTTCGCGTGCCCGTCGCTGAAGTACAGCTGGAGCGGCACGATCGCGAGCCCGGACTCCTTGGTCTTGATCGTGAGCTTGAGGATCTCCTCCCTGTGCAGCAGCAGCTTGCGCTGCCGGCGGGGAGCGTGGTTGTTCCAGGTGCCCTCGGTGTACTCGGGGATGTGGGCACCCATCAGCCAGGCCTCGCCCTCCTGGATCACGGCGTAGGCGTCGATGAGCGAGCAGCGACCCTGACGCAGCGACTTGACCTCCGTGCCGGTCAGCACGATGCCGGCCTCGAAGGTGTCCATCAGGTCGTAGTCATGGCGGGCCTTCTTGTTCTGGGCGACGAGCTTGCCGCGGCCCATCTCGCGACCGGACGCCGGCTGCTTGGAGGACGTCGGCGTGGCACGCGCACTCATCCCCGCCCACCGGTGTCGGCCAGCAGCCCGGACAGGACCTCGACGGCACGCTCGAGCGCGGCGTCCCCCGTCTTGCTGGTGCTTGCGGCGCCGACCTCGATGTCTGGCTCGATCCCGACACCCTCGACGGAGCGTCCGGACGGCAGCGCGTAGCGGGCGACTGTGAGGGCCAGCAAGCTGCCGTCAGCAAGCCGGTAGGGCTCCTGCACGCTGCCCTTGCCGAAGGTCCGAGAGCCCACGACGACGGCCCGACCTCGGTCCTGCAGGGCGCCGGCCACGACCTCGGCAGCGCTAGCCGTGCCACCGTCGACGAGCACGACCAGCGGCGTGCTGGTGTCGCCGTCGCCGGCGGCGTCCAGGCGTTGCGGCTGCTCGTCACGTCGGGTGTAGGTGACGACCTGGCCACCGTCCAGGAAGGCCCCGGCCGTCTCGACCGCCTCGCTCAGCAGACCACCCGGGTCGCCGCGCAGGTCGAGCACGATGCCTGTGGCGTTCCTACCGCGCAGGCTTCTCATGGCGTCCCGGACCTGCCGGCCCACGCCCCGGCTGAATGCCGGCACGGTGATCCGGCCGACCCGGCCCTGCACCATCGAGGACGTGACCTCCAGCGCGGCGACCTGGGCGCGGGTCAGCACAAGGCTGCGCAGCGACGTGCCCCTGCGTAGGACCAGGCTGACCGTCGTACCGGGGCGACCCCGCAGCGAGGCCACCACGTCGGAGGGACCCAGCCCGCTGGTGGTGCGGTCGTCGACCGCGCGCAGCTCGTCGCCGACGTGCACACCGGCCCGCTCTGCCGGGCTCTTCGCCGCGACCTGTGAAACGTCCAGATGCACGCCACCTTGATGCAGCCACAGGCCAACCCCGGCGTAGGAGCCGCTCGCGGAGGTGCCCTCCGCCCAGGAGCCCCACTGGTCACCGGCCGCGCTGAGCATCGCCTTGATGGCAGCCGCATCGAGGGCCTGCCGGTCGACCGGTTTGAGGGAGGAGCCGACGATCTGGTCGGCCGCGTCATCCAGCACCCCCGACGCCGCCGGCGGGTCCTTGTCGGGGGTGCTGCCTGCACCGGCGACGACCCCGAAGGTGAACGCCGTGCCGACCGCGGCCACCGCTCCAAGCGCGAAGGCGACCCGGCGGGTCACGGAGCGCAGGCGAGGAGTCATCGGCTAACTCTACGTTCGGCGGGTCAGACCCTCAGGTGGCGACGAAGCGTGAAGAACGACGCCAGGCTCGACATGACGACTCCGGCGAGCAGGATCAGCGGGATCGTGGAGATCACGTCGGACCAGCTGATGAATCGGGTGAACTTCACCAACGGCCGCAGCCGCTGCTCGATGAAGTAGTAGTAGCCGAGCGCGACGAGCCCGCACGCTCCGGCTGCGCCGATCAGCCCGGCCAGCGCTCCCTCGAGCAGGAACGGCGTCTGGATGTAGAGGTTGCTCGCCCCCACCAGGCGCATGATGCCGGTCTCCCTGCGCCGGCTGAACGCCGCGACGCGGATCGTGTTGGAGATCAAGATGACGGCCGCGAGCATCATGAAGCCCGCGACGAACCAGGCGATGCTCTGGAACACCCCCAGCACCTTGAAAACCGGGTCCAGCAGCTTCTTGAGGTCCTGCACGGAGTCGACCCCGGGCCGGTCCTGGTAGGCGCTGGCGACGACCTGGAACTGCTCGGGGTTCTTCAGCTTCACGCGGTAGGACTCGGGCAACGCGTCGGGCGTGACGTTGTTGACCAGGTCCGGCGAGTCCTTGAACTGCTCCTGGAACCGCTTATACGCGTCCTGCTTGGACTCATAGAAGACCGTCTCCACCTGCGGTGTGGAGTGCAGGTCGCTGTTGAGCTGGTCGCGCTGCTCCTGGGTCACGTCCTTGCCGGCGCAGTTCGCCGAGCTGCTGTTGGTCCCGCAGAGGTAGATCGTCACCTCGACCTTGTCATACCAGTAGCCCTTCATGACGTTGACCTGCTTGTGGACGAGCAGGCCCGTACCCGCCAGGGCAAGGGTGATCATGACGGTGACGACCACCGCGATCGTCATGGTCAGGTTGCGACGCAGGCCGATGCCGATCTCGCTGAGGATGAAGTTGGCGCGCACGATGAGGTCCTCGAGGGGTCGGGGTCAGGTGGAGCGAGCTGAGCGGGACGAGCGGGCTAGGCGCCGTAGCCGTAGACGCCGCGGGTCTGGTCGCGGATGACCTTGCCCTGGGAGAGCTCGACGACGCGGCGGCGCATCGAGTCGACGATTGCGGCGTCGTGGGTGGCCATGACGACGGTGGTGCCGGTGCGGTTGATGCGGTCGAGCAGCTTCATGATGCCGACGCTCGTGCTGGGGTCCAGGTTGCCTGTGGGCTCGTCTGCGATCAAGATCATCGGCCGGTTGACGAAGGCTCGTGCCACCGCGACGCGCTGCTGCTCTCCGCCGGAGAGCTCATCGGGCATCCGCTGGGCCTTGCCGTCGAGCCCGACCAGGTCCAGCACCTCGGGGACGACCTTGTTGATCGTGGCGTGCGACTTGCCGATGACCTCGAGCGCGAAGGCGACGTTCTGGTGGACCGTCTTGTTCGGCAGCAGCCGGAAGTCCTGGAAGACGCAGCCGATCGAGCGGCGCAGCGCCGGCACCTTCCAGTGGGAGAGCCGGGCCAAGTCCTTGCCCGCGACGTGCACCCGGCCGGCGGACGGGACCTCCTCCTTCAGCAGCAGCCGCAGAAACGTCGACTTGCCCGAGCCGCTGGACCCAACGAGGAAGACGAACTCGCCCTTCTCGATGTCGACGTCGACTCCGTCAAGCGCCGGACGGGTGCTCGTCGGGTAGCTCTTGGTGACGTTCTCAAGGCGGATCACCGGATCAGTCTAGGTCCCGAACGGGCGGAACAAGTCGCCGCGCCCGAACGCTGTGAGTGAAAGGGACTGGTGTCGTGGACCGCTGATCGGGGCCAGGTGAGCCCTGTTTGGCCCCGGTTTGTTGTTGTTTGAGCCCTGTTTGAGCATGGAGGAGGTGCGGCGATGAACTGGCAGGACCTCGTCTGCGCGACCTGCGGCGGTCGGGTGGCCGAAGCCCGTTGCAGCACGTGCCGGGCGGCCCGCGACCACTTCGAGGCCCAGCGCGTGAGCCTTCCTGCTGGGCCGTTGCTCGTACTTGCGGCCGTGCTTCTCGCGCTGCTGGTCGTGCTCGTCCACTAGTGCTCCGCTGACCGCCTGAAGGCGGGTCAGGCTTCGTCCTCGCCGGAGGTTCGACGCCAGCGGATCATCGCCTCGACGAGTTCGTCGATGTCACCGTCGAGGACACCCTGCGTGTTGGACGTCTCGACGTTGGTCCGTAGGTCCTTAACCATCTGGTAGGGGTGGAGGACGTAGTTGCGGATCTGCGAGCCCATCGCGTTGGCGCTCTTGTCGCCGCGGATGACGTTCATCGCGGCGAGCTCCTCCTCGCGCTTGCGCTCGAGCAGCTTGGTCTGCAGCACGACCATCGCGGCGGCGCGGTTCTGGATCTGCGAGCGCTCGTTCTGGCAGGACACCACGATGTTGGACGGCAAGTGCGTGATGCGGACCGCTGAGTCGGTCGTGTTGACGCCCTGGCCACCGGGGCCGGAGCTGCGGAAGACGTCGACCCGGAGATCCTTCTCGTCGATCTCCACGAAGTCGGTGGTCTCCACGACAGGCGTCACGTCCACCGCGGCGAAGGTCGTCTGCCGGCGGGCCTGGTTGTCGAAGGGGCTGATCCGCACGAGCCGGTGCACCCCGTGCTCGCCGGCCAGCATGCCGTAGGCGTAGGGCACCTTGACCTGGAAGACGACGCTCTTGACGCCGGCCTCCTCGGCCTCCTGCCACTCGAAGACGTCGAGGTCGTAGCCGTGCCGCTCGGCCCAGCGGTAGTACATCCGCCACAGCATCAGAGCCCAGTCCTGGGCCTCGGTGCCGCCCTGCCCGGGGGAGATCTGCACGAGGGCGTACCGCTCGTCGTACTCGCCGGACAGCAGGGTCCGCACCTCGAAGGTGCCGATCTCCTTGGTCAGAGCGGTGAGCTCGACGTCTGCCTCGTCAGCAGTCCCCTCGTCACGCTCCTCGGCGGCCATCTCGTACAGCACCGCGAGGTCGTCCATCCGGGAGCGGTAGGTCTGCAGGCGCTTGATGTCGGCCTGCACGACCGACATCCGGCCGGTGATCCTTTGCGCCTTCTCCTGGTCCTCCCACAGGCCAGGAATGCCGGCCTGCTCCTCGAGGTCGACGAGTTCCTCCCGCAGCTTCGGCAGGTCCAGGACCGTCTCGATGCTCGTCAGGGTGGTGTCGAGAGCCTTGAGCTCGGAGGATTTGTCGGCAGCCACGACCGGCAGCCTAGTCGCTACGGCAGGACCGGTGACTGGGCGCGAGCGGTCGCGTGCACCTGCACCGTCCCCACCTCGAGCCAGCCACCGAAGGGCAGCGTGACGGTCCGGTAGGCGTCGACCACTGCCGTCGAGGCACCGTCGACGCGGGCCACCAGCCGCAGTCCGGGAGCGCTGTCGTCAGCCTCGTCCTGGTAGGAAGCACCAGGTCCTGGACGAGCCCCTCGTCCAGGGGGAGCTGGTTGCCGAGCCCGTTGCCAGCGTCGACCGAGGCGGTGTCGACCCGCTGTGCGGCGGCCACGGCCGCGCCGTCCGCGGCGCTGGACATCCCCCGCTTGGCGAGGATGACCGCACTGAGGTCGACCACCACGGCGACGAGCAGCAGCAGGACGACGGACAGGCCGATCGTGAGGAACAGGACGGTCCCGTCGTCGTTGGGCCGGTGGCCCTGGGCACCTTGGCGCATCAGGGCGCCTTGAAGATGTCGACGTACTCGGTATGGGTGGCCGTGACGGGGATCGTGCTGCCCGCACCGCGGCCGAAAACCGCCCCGAGCACCGGCAGCTGGACCCGGTAGGTGGGCGTGACGCGCACCCGGCTGCGCTGGCTCAGGCACGGGCCGCCGAGGCAGGTGAGGGTCGGTGTGACGTCCTCGGTGATGCCCTGGTCCGCAAGCGCCAAGGATGCAGCGAGCCGGTCGGCCTCGTCGACATCGGCCGCTCGGGCGTAGGCCCGTCCGGCCTGCCGGACGGCTATCGGTCGTGCCAAAGGACGCGCGCTGTAGGAAGAACACCGTGATCAGGACGTAGACCAGCGACGCCATGAGGATCACGCTCAGGTAGACGAACTCGACGAGCGCGTTGCCGTCGTCCCCGGTGGGGCGCCGCGCCACCGGGACTCCTCGAGGGCGTGCGCGTGCACGGTGATCGTCAGCGGTCCGGCGGGCAGGAACACGATGGGCATCGGTCCGGTGCAGCGGATGTCGACGACTGGGGCACCGGCGACCGTGGCTCCGGGCACCGGCTGGCAGGTCATCCGGTCAGCGAACCGGCGTCCGAGGGCCTCGGCGACGGCCTCGTGCGCCCGCAACGCGCCCTCTTGCGGGGTTCGGTCAGCCGCCGCCCCGAACCGGGCCCCCTCCGCCGCCGCCAAAAGCACATTGCGCACATGCAGGACGACCCCGACCTGGAACACCAGCAGGAACATTGACAGCACGAGCACGCTGACGAGCACGAAGTCGACGACGGCCGCGCCGTGGTCGCCTCGCGACCGGCTCATCCGGGCGACTTCACCGAGTTCAGTGCGTTCTCCAGGATGCTCTTGAGCTGGGTGTTGGCCACGCTCCAGATCAGTGTCACCAAGCCGGCGGTCATGATCGTGATCAGCACCCATCCGGGGATATCGCCACGGTCGGACTGCGCCGCGAGCACACGCGCCTGAAGGCGGACGGCGATCTTGGACAGCGACATGGCTTACCTGCTCCCGAAAGGTCGTTCGTGGAGGTGATGCGCTGGCAATCAGTGTGCCGGATTTTCGGTGCGCCATCTGGGTGGATCCGCACCCGGCTACGAAAGGGCACAAACAGGGTCATCAGCCGGCCACCAGCTTCACGCCGTAAAAGCCGGGGAACAGCGCGAACATCACGGTCACGGACAGGACGAAGAACACAACCGGAGACAACTTGTAGTGCGATGCTGCTCTCAGACCTCGGGAGGCAGCGTGACCGGACGAAGAGCCGCGATCTATACCCGCATCAGCAGCGACGACGGCACCGCCCTCGGTGTCGCTCGGCAGGAAGCGGACTGTCGGAAGCTGGCTTCGACACGCGGCTGGGAGGTCGTCGCGGTCTTCACGGACAACGACGTCTCAGCGAGCACGGGGCGTACCCGACCGGCCTACGAAAGCATGCTCGCAACGCTCAGACTCGGTGACGCCGACGCGCTCATCGTATGGGACCTCGACCGGCTGACGCGCCGTCCGCGGGAACTCGAGGACTTCATGGACGCAGCAGAGGAGCTCGGCTGGGAACTTGCCAGTGTCGGCGGTGACGTTGACCTGTCGACGCCTCAGGGGCGGCTACTGGCGCGTATCAAGGGCAGCGTGGCCAAGCACGAAGCCGAGCAGGCCTCTCGGCGCATCCGGCGGAAGACGGAGGAGCGAGCCGAAGCCGGACTGCCTCATGGCAAGCCCGCCTACGGCTGGAAGCGCACACCTGTCGTGGACGCGAGCGGGCACATCGCCATGAACGACGTTCTGGACCCCGAGGAAGCGGCCATCATCGTGGACGCAGCTGAACGAGTGCTCGCGGACGAGCCACTGCGTTCCATCGTGAGGGACCTGAACGCTCGAGGCATCCCCTCCGCCGCAGGCCACCAGTGGCAGGCGGTGATGCTTCGACAGGTCCTGCTGCGGGCGCGCAATGCTGGCTTGCGCCGTCATCGGGGCGCTGTCATCGGCAAGGCCGCGTGGGAGCCGATCCTGAGCGAGGCAACGTACGAGCGCCTGAAGGCCGTGCTGGAGGATCCGCAGCGACGGACCTCGCCCGGTACCGCGCCCAGCTGGCTGCTCTCCGGCATCGCCCGCTGCTCGTTCTGCACTAGCGGGGTCAGGGTGCTCAAGCCAAGCCCCAAGGCATCCCACCGGTACGTCTGCGGCGCCTGCTTCAAGGTCTCCCGGGTGGCCAAGGACGTCGACGACCTGGTGACAGGCGTCATCGTCGGCCGGCTTGCCCTGCCCGACGCAGTCAAGCTGTTCTCTGTCCCCCGAAAGGCCGCAGCGGTCGCCCTCAAGGAGAAGGCAAGTCTCGGGAAGAGGCTCGACGACGCGGCTGATGCCTACGCCGCGGGGACCATCACGACGGGGCAACTCACTCGGATCAGCAGTCAGCTCAGTCCGCTCCTCGAGGCTGCTGAAGCACGGGCCCGTGGCGCCCTCAGCGTCCCCGACCTTGCGGACCTGACCAGTCCCCATGCTTCAGATGTCTGGGACGACCTTGCCCTCGCACGCCAACGGGCCGTTGTACGGGCCCTGGTCGAGGTGCGGCTGCTGCCTGCGGAACGGCGTGGCCCACGCCAACCCTTCGACCCGAGCAGCGTGGAGATCACCTGGCGTACGGCCAAGCCGTAAGTCACCGGGCAGAGACCTGCGGCTGAAGCTCGTGGTGCCAGCTGACGGAACAGTCTGCGCATAGTCAAAAGAGCCTGGGAGGCCAGGACCGTGAAGGCTGTTGACGACCTCAGGAGCCAGCAGAACCCGCGACGGAAGCCCACGCTCGCGTCGGCCTGGGCCAAGGCCACTGAGCGCCATCTGGAGGCCATCAAGGCCTAACCGCGAGCATCGACGCCTGGGTCCGGCTGCTGGGCCTAAAGGCGAACGAAAAGCCCTCCACGCATGTACAGACGGTGGTCTTGATGGAGGACGACTGCAGGCTTCGAGGCTGCTCGCAGCACATGTCTCCGGCGGTCCCGGGCCCGGAGGAGCCGATCTCGCCAAGGTCAAGGTCGCTTTCGACAGCGATTGATAACGGAGTACCCGGCCTCAGTCGCCCATCTGATACTCGTAGGCCTGCCGGACAAGGCCCATGACGTAGGTGAAGTCGGCACCTTCATCGAGGCCGACCTCGATGTTGCCGTTACCCCAGTGCCCTCTTTCCGTGACATCCCGGGCGAGACCACGCTCGTCGTGAAGCGCCTCAAAGGGCATATTCAGCAACAATCGAAGTTGGGCTACCTGCGGGACGACATCTACGAAGTGGGTCTCGGTCTTGTACGCCACGTAGAGCTTAAGGATCTGCTCGGTCACGGCCGGGTCCAGAGCAAGAACCTCCCCACGGAGTTTCTCGAACAGGGTCCGCCGTGGTGAGGGCAGCAGGTGGGGGTGGTCCTCGATCGAGAAGCCGGTCTCTGGTCGGGGCTCCTGGAACTGGGCGAGCACCTCAGCAGGTAGTTGCGGTCGCGGCCAGAGCGTCCGGGCCTGCCCGGCAAGGGCCGTGGCGCGGGCCTCGATGGCTGCGCCGTTCCAGGCATCAAGCGTCCCTAGCCCCTTGTTGAGTCGCAGGGGACTGTCCTTGAAGCCACCCTCCATGTCGCGCTTCTTACTGAAGGGGTGATCGCTGTACTCGGAGTTGTAGCCCGTGAAAGTCAGGTTACCCAGGGTATGCAGGTAGCGGGCCTGCAGCTCCGCCCAGTCCGGCCCCAGGGCTTGTTCCCATTCTGGGGAGAGGTTCTCGTTCTGCGGGAGGATGTGCTCGATCGTGTACTCCTCGATCGCCACGTGCTCCTTGCGGCCGTGGTTCTCGAGTTGCCGCAGGAATTAACCACGCCGCTTGAAGTGATATGCGTCGGAGGCCTTGAGCTCCTGGAGGAAGTCTTCGTCCGTCGGGAAGGCCCGGTAGCTCTTCATCCCCAGGAAATGAGCCTTCACGCTGTCTACGTACTGGTCCTTGCGCAGCGCCTTTGAAAAAGTCGCAGCCTTGACGGCAGTAGTGCGCCTCGTGCTGGTCGGCTTCGACTTCGCGGTAGCGGACTGGGTCTTGTCGGCCCCCACCGAGCCGTTGTGGGCCTTGACGTCGGCGGCCAGCACGTCCTGGGACAGGCGGCCCCGTTCGGCGACGGTGATGCCCTGCTCGTGTGCCCAGGTGCGGATGTCGCTGGCGGTGGGGGTCCTCATGCCCGCCAGTGTCCTGCACGAGCCGATCCGGTCCCGTCGCTGTGCCTAACGGCAGTGACCTCGGGGGGCGTTGCCGAGTTGCTGCTTGATGGCGATCAGGTGGGCGACGGCTGCCCGTACGAGTTGGCGTAGGCCGGGATCGTGCTTGATGGCGGTGAGCACGGCCTGTTCGGCCTGGGGCAGGTCTGGTGTCTCCAGGAGCATCTCGTCGCCTGCCCGAAGTGCCTGGATGGCGACGCTGCCTGGCGTTCCGGCAGCCCTCATGGGTTCCATGGCAAGGGAGTCGGTGACAGTCAGGCCCCGGTAACCCAGGCCGTGGCGTAGCTGTCCGGTCACCAGGGCCGGGGACAGGGTGGCGGGCAGGCCACTGGGGTCGATGGCGGGCAGCGCGAGGTGGCCGATCATGACGGCGGCTGCTGTCGCGG
>JAYTHM010000481.1:0-3133 GCA_043732645.1 Frankiales bacterium | reverse complement strand
CGAGGTGGCGGTGACCCACACGGTGCGCTGCGCGCCGTCGATGGCGACCGTCACCTCGCGGCCCCGTCGCAGCACGACCTTCGCGCCGTCCTGCACCTTCGTGCCGACCGCCGGGGCGAGCAGGTCGTGCGCGCCGACCGTGAGGTGGGCGGCGTCCAGCACGTCGCGGACGGTGCTCCCGTGGGTCGCCACGGCCTGGGTGGCGCCGTCGACGGAGAGGGTGACGGTCTTGCCGGTCATCGACCAGGCGGAGGCACCCACGACGAGGGCGACAAGGGTCAGGCCCTGCAGGACGTAGGCGGCCGGGCGCGTGCGGATGCTCACAGATCTCCGTCTGTCGAGATGTCCGGGCACGGGAGACGACGGCGGGCAGCGGCGCCGCAACTGGGCGCGCGTGCCGCCGCTGAGGACTTCCCCGACCCCGGCGACTATTACGAGAACGTAACGGCGGACGCCGGGCTTGCCAAACGTTTGCCGGCGATCGCGGGTACGCCGAGCCGGGGCCAGGCCCTGAACGCGCAGGTCAGCGGGCCTGGGCCGGGCCCGGATGTGAGAGCCCTCTCACCCAGGTGCTCAGCGCCCCAGCAGATGGTTGCTCCGCTCGTGCTGGATCGCGCCGCAACACGCCCGGCGTTTCGCGGCGCGATCCAGCACAAGCGCGGCCCCGAGGCGTCCCGTCAGAGCGCGAAGGCGGCCCGGCCGTTGGCGGCGATCGCGAGGCACAGCTCGTCGAGGTCCTGGCCGCGGGTCGCGGCGAGCGAACGGACCGTCAGCGGCACCAGGTAGGGCGCGTTGGGCCGCCCCCGGAACGGCATCGGCGTCAGGAACGGCGCGTCGGTCTCGACCAGCAACCGGTCGGCGGGGCACAGCGCGGCAGCCTCGCGCAGCGCGTCGTTGGGCTTGAAGGTCACCGGGCCGGCGAAGGACAGGTAGAAGCCGTGCTCGGCGCAGACCCGGGCCATCGCCAGATCTCCGGAGAAGCAATGGAAGACGACCCGCTCCGGGGCGCCCTCGTCGAGCAGCACGCGCAGCACGTCGTCGTGGGCCTCCCGGTCGTGGATGACCAGGGTCGTGCCGGACTGCCTGGCGATCTGGATGTGGGCCCGGAACGACTCCTCCTGCAGCCGGTGCCCCTCCGGCCCGGTGCGGTAGTGGTCCAGCCCGGTCTCCCCCACCGCCTTGACCTGCGGAAGTGCCGCCAGCGCAGCGATCTCGGCCAGCGCCTCGGCCGTCGCAGCGCCCCGGCCGGCCTCGTTCGGATGCAGCGCCACCGCCGCCCAGACCGCGTCGTGCGCGGCCGCCAGCTCGGCCGACACCCGCGATGACGGCACGTCGACGCCGATCTGCACGACCGTGTCGATACCGACCGAGCGGGCGAGTGCGAGTTGCTCAGCCACGTCGGAACCCATGATGTCCAGGTGACAGTGGCTGTCGGCGACCGGGACGGCCAGCGGCTCGGGCGTCGGCGGGGGCGTGGCGTCCCGTGGGGCAGCGGCGCGCGAACTCACCCGGCCGCCATCCGGGCCAGCTCGTCGTCGACGACCGAGGGGTCGAGCTTGGTGAACAGCGGGGTCGGTGTCGCCAACGGCTGGCCGACCCGGATCGGCACCGACGCCCACACCGCAGCGGTCTCGTAATCACCCATCAGCACCGGGTACGACGGGCCGCCATCGAGGTCGTCGACCTCGCGCAGCTCCGGCTGGCCGCTCCACGGCGCCGTCCCGCCGAGCATCGCATCGACGGTCTGCGACGACCCCGGGAGGAACGGCGTGAGCAGGGCCTTGGCGTCGTCGACGAGCTGCAGCGCGACGTGCAGCACGGTGTCGCGCCGGGGCAGGTCGTCCTTCAGCTTCCACGGCGCCTGGTCGGAGAGATACTTGTTGGCCTCACCGACCACCCGCATCGCCTCAGCGAGAGCAGCCTTCTGCTGCGACCGGGCGAGCAGCGCGCCGACGTCGTCGAAGGCCTTGCGGCTGGTCGCGAGGGCCTCGTTGTCGGGGCCGGTCACGTCGCCGGCCGGCGGGATCGCACCCAGGTTCCTGGCCACCAGCGACACCGTGCGGTTGACCAGATTTCCCCAGCCGGCGACGAGTTCGGTGTTGTTGCGGGTGACGAACTGCTCCCAGGTGAAGTCGGTGTCACTCGACTCGGGCCCGGCCGCGGCCAAGCAGTAGCGCAGGGCGTCGGCGCCGTACCTGTCCAGCACGTCGCGCACGTAGATGACGACCGACCGGCTGGAGGAGAACTTCTTGCCCTCCATGGTGAGGAACTCGCTCGAGACGATCTCGCTGGGCAAGGCCAGCTCGCCCATCGAGCCGACCTGTCCTGGCGGTTGCCCCTGGCCCTTGTAGCCGAGCAGGATCGCCGGCCAGATGACCGAGTGGAAGACGACGTTGTCCTTGCCCATGAAGTAGAACGACTCCGCTCCCGGGGTCCAGAACCGCTCCCACGACCCACCGGTACGTCGGGCCCACTCGATCGAGGCCGACAGGTAGCCGATGACGGCGTCGAACCAGACGTAGAGCCGCTTGTCGTCGCGGTCCTCCCAGCCCGGCAGCGGGATCGGCACGCCCCAGTCGAGGTCGCGCGAGATGGCCCGCGGGCGCATCTCGTCGACGAGGTTCTCGCTGTACTTCAGGACGTTCGGTCGCCAGCCGGTCCGGCTGCCCAGCCAGTCCTTGAGCGCACCGGCGAAGTGCGGGAGCTCGAGGAAGAACTGCGCCGACTCGACGAACTGCGGCGTTGCCCCGTCGATCTTGCTGCGCGGCTCGAGCAGGTCTTGGGGGTCGAGCTGGTTGCCGCAGCTGTCGCACTGGTCACCGCGCGCCCCGTCGTACCCGCAGATAGGACAGGTGCCCTCGACGTAGCGGTCGGGCAGGCCGCGACCGGTAGCCGGGTCGATGGCCGACAGCTGGGAGCGCTCGACGACGTGCCCGGCGGCGTGCAGCGCCCGGAACAGCTGCTGCACCACGGCGTAGTGGTTGCGCGTCGTCGTCCGGGTGAACAGGTCGTACGACAGCCCCAGGCCCTGCAGGTCCTGCGCGATGACGCGGTTGTAGCGGTCGGCAAGCTCGCGAGCGGAGACGCCCTCGCGGTCGGCCTGCACCTGGATCGGGGTGCCGTGCTCGTCGGT
>JAYTHM010000480.1:0-3135 GCA_043732645.1 Frankiales bacterium | reverse complement strand
GACGCCGAGGGCACGCAGCCCCTTGCGGGCCGCCGAGCCAGGTCGGGCGTCCTCGGCCGTGGCGACCAGGACAGCCTCGCGGTGCAGCACCAGCTGTGCCTGCTGGTCGTAGGCGGTGCGGACCAGACCCAGTGCCACCAGCCCCGCCGCAACGACGCCGACCAGGGCGGCTAGCACAGTGCTGATCGCGATCCGTCGGCGCATGCTCACGGGCGGGCCGTGGAGTAGCCGACACCGCGCACGGTCCGGATGAGGTCACCGGCGGGGCCGAGCTTGGCGCGCACCTGCCCGACATGCACATCGACCGTGCGGGTGCCGGCGGCGGCCTCGTAGCCCCAGACCGTCGACAGCAGCTGCTCACGGGTGAGGACCCGACCGGGCTTGCGGAGCAGGGCCGCGAGCAGGTCGAACTCCGTCACGGTCAGCAGGATCTCGTCGTCGTCGACCGTGACGTGCCGGGTCTCCAGGTCCAGGCGGATCGGACCGAGGGTCAGGGGTGGCTTGGCCACCGACCCCTGCGTGCGCCGCAGCACGGCCCGGACCCGACTGACGAGCTCGCGCGGGCTGAACGGCTTGGTGAGGTAGTCGTCGGCGCCGAGCTCGAGTCCCAGGACCCGGTCGACCTCGTCGTCGCGGGCCGTCACGAACAGGACCGGCACCCAGTCGCCCTCCTCACGCAGGGTGCGACAGACCTCGGTGCCGTCCATCCCCGGCAACCCGACGTCCAGGACGATCGCGACGGGGCGTAGCCGCCGGGCGGCGGACAGGCCGGCCAAGCCGTCCCGCTCGATGTGCACGCCGTAGCCCTCACGAGCGAGGTACATCCGCTGCAGCTCCGCGATCGCCGGCTCGTCCTCGACGACCAGCACCAGCCCCTTGTCTGCCACTCGATCATCGTCGCCGGTCAGTGGGCTGCTTGGTGGGAGCCTTACGCAACCCTTGCAGAGCGCTGGCCGTCCGCTGCGGCTGCGGGGTCACGATGGACAGGTCACGCCGCTATCGAGGGAGAAGTCATGTCACGTCGTACCGCTGTTACTGCTGTCCTTGCCGGAGCTGTCACCCTCGGCGGGGTTGCCCTGCTGGTGCCAGGCGGCGCCTCGGCCGCCGTCACCGGCTCCGCGCTCGTCCAGCAAGCCGACGCGGCGGCTGGAGGCGGTCACGCCCGGCTGCTCACCCAGGCGCAGCGCACCGAGCTGCGCACCACCGGTCACCTCAGCCTGACGAAGAAGACCAAGAAGCACGGCACGGTGACCGTGCTGGTGCAGCGTGGTGAGGTCACCGCGATGAGCCCGACGAGCATCAGCCTGAAGAGCAAGGACGGGTTCAGCCACAGCTACGCGATCACCGACAAGACCAAGGTCCGGGAGCGTGGCCAGGCGGTCGACCTGGCCGACGTCAAGGTCGGCGAACGTGCGATGGTGGTGGCACTCCAGACGGCGAAGGGCGATGTGGCCCGGCGGATCAGCTGCCTCCGGCCGGGCATGGCTGCGGTCAACCCCGCGAGCCCGACTGCCTGAGCCCAGCTGCGCGAATGGCTTGGAAGTCACTGCCCAGCATCCCCTCGACGAAGTCCGGGGGGAACGGCGGCAGGGCTGCCAGCGGGAACCAGCGAGCCTCCAGCACCTCCGGGCTGCGCGGGGTCACCGCGACCTCCTCCGGCAGCACGGCAACGCTGATGAAGGCCACGCCCTGGCGTCCGGCGTCGAACGCGACCCGGTGCCAGGGCGCGAACACCAGCTCCAGGCCGAGCTCCTCGCGCAGCTCGCGGGCAATACCCTCCAGGGGCTGCTCACGGCTGTTGAGGTGCCCCCCGGGCGGCACCCAGCCGTTGCGGTAGCTCGGCCGGACCAGCAGGACCTGCGTGCCATCAACGGTCACCAGTCCGATCCCACCGACGGTGAAGTTCGGGGTGGCGAGGCGGACGACCCGGCGCTGCCAGCGCGGGGGCAGCTGGCGGTAGACCCTGATCTTCAGGGCGGTGAGGTCCACCTCACCAACCTAAGGGACGTACGGTGACGGCATGGGACGGCTCACGACGCGGCGCAAGGTCGTCCGCGTCGACGGCGCGACCGTCTTGACCCGTCCCGACACCCTTGCCGTCGAGGAGCCCCTCGAGATCCGGGTCGGCGGGACGCCCCTGACGGTGACGATGCGGACCCCCGGGGACGACATGGACCTGGCCGCCGGCTTCCTCGTGTCTGAGGGCGCCGTCAGCCGGACGGACCAGCTCCGGGCGATGCGCTTCTGCGCCGGGGCGGACTCTGACAACGGACAGCACACCAACAGCTACAACGTGCTCGACTGCGACCTGACCGTTCCACCTCCCGCCCCGCGCGCCACGTACACGACGAGCTCGTGCGGCATCTGCGGTACCGCCAGCCTCGATGCCGTGCGCACCACCGCCGCGTACGACGTGTCCTTGGACCTCCTGACCGTCACGCCGGACCTGCTCAGTGCCCTGCCGGACCGGCTCCGCGCGGAGCAGCGGGTCTTCGACAAGACCGGGGGTCTGCACGCGGCGGGCCTGTTCACCCGCGAAGGCGAGCTGCTATGCCTACGCGAGGACGTCGGTCGCCACAACGCGGTCGACAAGGTCGTGGGCTGGGCTCTCCGAGAGGGCCGGCTGCCCCTGCGTGAGACTGTCCTGATGGTCAGCGGACGAGCTTCCTTCGAGCTGGTACAGAAGGCCTGGATGGCTGGGATCCCCTGTCTTGCAGCGGTTTCCGCGCCGTCCTCGCTCGCTGTCGACCTCTCCGTCGAGGCTGGACTCACGCTCGTGGGCTTCCTGAGAGGCTCGTCCATGAACATCTATAGCCGCGCCGACCGGGTCCTCACATGAGCTTCGAGGGCTTCCCCGACGAGGCGCTGGTCTTCTACGAAGGCCTGGAGGCCGACAACTCGAAGGCCTACTGGACCGACCACAAGAGCGTCTACGACAACTGCGTGGCGGCGCCGATGAAGGCCCTGCTTGAGGAGCTGCAGTCGTTCGGGGAGGCCAAGATGTTCCGTCCCTACCGGGACGTGCGCTTCAGCAAGGACAAGACGCCGTACAAGACCCGGCAGTATGCGGTCGTCAACCAAGGCGACCAGGGCCTGTACGTCGGGATCGATGCCGCCGGCTTGCATCTCGGTGGC
>JAYTHM010000479.1:0-3138 GCA_043732645.1 Frankiales bacterium | reverse complement strand
TGCCGGCTTCGACGCGCCGCGGTACGACGTCGAGGTCGAGCAGGGCTTCGGCGCGGCGCAGCAGGACATGGCATCGGTCATCGAGGGGGACTGCCGGTCCGACATCGGCGGCGACGAGCAGCAGGTCTCCTCGATGCAGACCTACGACGCGGAGGTGCTGTTCGGGCTGCTGCTGCTGCCGCTATGGGTAGCGACCTACGTCCTTGGCGGCGCCGTCTTCGACGTCTACGTCAACACCAACACCGGCAAGGTCATCAGGGAACGCCCCTACAGCTGGGTCAAGATCACCGCCGCCGTGATCGCTGCCCTGCTGGTGATCAGCACGGTCGTGCTCGTCTACCCGTCCAACCGGTAGCCGCTGGTCAGTCCTCGAGGAACTCGTCGAAGGCCTGCTGCCGCTCGGACCCGGTGTCGAAGAACGCGTCGAGGTACTCGTCCGGCTCGAGCTTGCTCGAGCGCATCAGCGAGAAGACCTCCGCGCCCTGCGTAGGGGCGTCGAATAGCAGGTAAGCCTGGGCAATCTCGAGGTACTCGTCCTCGTCGCCCGCGTAGTCTTCCGCCTCGGCCTCGGCGAGGGCGATCGCCTCCTCGACCGACGTTGCCTGCCACAGGGTGATGCGCTCCTCGTACAGCTGCTCGTCCGGTACGACGTCGTCGCTGGTGTGCGTCCACGCCGCACGGAAGATGCATCGCACGGCGTACCAGGAGGGATCCATACGGCGAGGGTGCCGCACCCTGGCGGTCCTGTCAGCGGCGGGCCAGTCGGGGTGCGGCCAGCAAGCCTCCTCCGGCCAGGCCGATGAGGACAACCGCGAAGATCACGATCAGGGTCGGCATGTGATCGGACTGCGACGCGGGCAGGCCCTAGGTTGCCGCGGAGGCGATGGGGGACATGGTCGCGGAGCCTGACGTGGGGCTGCTGTGGGGGCAGGTGACGCGGTCGGTGTGGGCCCGGCCGAACCGGTGGGTGCGCGTCGTACACCTCGATTTGGGTGCCGTGTCAAGTGACGTCCTGGCCACGTTGCGGGCTGCGCGCACGTGAGCGGGGAGCGTCAGCCGGTGAGGGCCCGCTCCGCCGGTGCGCCCAAGAGCTGCAGGACCGCTGCCTCGACCCGCCCCTGTGTGGCAAATTGCCTGACCCTGACCCCGTCGCCCAGCAGCTGCAGGTCCTTGCGGACGGTCAGACCCTGCTCGTAGAGGTCGATCACCCGTGGGTCGATGTAGGACGCGCGGCAGACCGCGGGCGTGTTGCCGAGGTAGTGCGCCACCTCCTGCACGACGCGGGTCACGGCCCTCTTCCGGGCCGTCACCGAGTCGGCGTCGGTCAAGACCGCGAGCCCGACCGCTGCGAGCACCGTGGCGGACCAGGTGCGGAAGTCCTTGGCTGTGAAGTCACCTGCCCTCAGGTGCTGCAGGTGACCGTTGATGTCGCCGCTGCGAACGTCGACTCAGCGGGTGCCCTCCTTCCAGGCCAGCAGTTTCTGTCCGCCACCCCGCTGGCGCTTCAACGCCTGTACGACGGAAGCGACCTCCGGCTCGACCAGCGACTGCACCCGGGGCTCGCCGGTCTTGGAAACACAGTCGAACGTCACGACGCCCTGCGAGACGGTCACGTGCTCCTTGTGCATGGTGGCCAGCCCAAACGTCTGGTTGCGGGCGGCGCACTGCTCGCTGCCGATCCGAAAGAAGCCCAGGTCGAGCAGCCGGACCGAGCAGGCCAGCACCCGCTCGCGCGTCAGGCCGTCGGACCCGAGGTCGACGCACACCCGGTCGCGGACCTGCGGCAGCACAGCACCGAAGTCGAGCACCCGCTCGTGCTTGGCGAGGCGGGCCAGCCGCCAGTCGTCGTGGTAGCGGTACTGGAGGCGACCGGCGGCGTCGAGCCCGGTGGCCTGGATGTGGCCATGGGGGAGCGGGCAGATCCAGACGTCCTCCCAGGCCGGGGGAAGGACGAGCACCTCGATCCGGGCGCGCGTCCCTGGATCCACCGCCATGCCAGCCGCGTCGAGGTAACCGAAGCCACGGCCGCGTCGTGCCCTTGACCCCGGGACAGGTGGGGCTCACCCGACGCAGCCGTGCCACGGTCAGACCTCGGTCTCAGGTTCGAGGTGCATCGCCGCTTCCTCCGCCGGCCCGCCGTCGACAACGACTGGATCCTCGGAGGACTGCTCGCGGGCGAGCTGACCGTCGAGGCTCTCGCCCTCGAGCTGCTCCTGAGGTGTCGTGCCGAAGTCCTCGACCGCCAGCGGGTAGTCGTGCGGCGGCTCGAGCACCCCCTCGTCCTGCCCCGTCGCGGCCTGCTCTGCGGTCAACTCGCCCTGGTCGGGGATGCCTTCGGCCTCGTAGCGGCTCTCGGGATCGGGAAGGCTGCTCACGGCTGGACACCAGCCCTGGTGCCGGACTCGATGGTGGCCTTGAAAGCGCCGAGGGCCTTCTCGACCTTGGCCTGCGGGTCGGCGAACAACTTCGCGACAGCGTCACCGAAGACGCCGGCGGGCGGGTCGTAGGACAGGGTGACCTCGACGCCGGTCGAGTTGCCGTGGTCGTCGAAGCGGACCGCGCGGGCGTTGGCGACCTGACCGCCCGTGGAGGCCCAAGCGATCTTCTCGCCCCGGACGTCCTCGACGATCTTCGCGTCCCACTCGACGGTCGTGCCGAGCGGGCCGTGGATCTTGCAGTGCGTCAGCTCGGTGCTGGCGTCGATGGGCTGCACGGACTCGACGTCCGGCAGGATCGAGGGGAGGTTCGTCAGCCAGCGCCACCACGCGTAGGCGGTCTTGGCGGGGACGTTGACGTCGAGGTAGCGGGCGACGGTACCCATGGTGTGTTCCTTCGGGTCAAGGGTCGTTCGGGTCTGGGATGGTCTGTGTCAGAGGTGGCCCGTGGTGACGGATGTGCTGCTGGTCAAGTCGATCGGGTCGGTGCTGGTCACTTTGGCGACCTGCTCGTTGACCTTGTCCGTGGCCTTGTGACTCAGGTCGCTGGCGGCCTGGGTCACCTTCTCGCTGACGGCGCCGGTGACCTCCTGGACCTTGGGCTTCCGCCGGATGCTCCCGGCGGTGGCAGGATCTGCTCGTAGCGTTCTTGGCCGGCTCGGGTACCCAGCACGTTGCCGACGCCGACACCGACGAGCAGGGT
>JAYTHM010000478.1:0-3151 GCA_043732645.1 Frankiales bacterium | reverse complement strand
GATCTCGACCTTCGTCTACGTCGCCCTGGTCGCGGTCGCCACGCCCGTCATGATCACGGCAGTTGGGGTAGTGACACGGACCTGCTTGGCCTCGTGAGGCGAACCGCGACCTTCCTCGCGTCCGGTGCTTTCACCGCCTGCTACTGCGTCCAATCGATCGTCGCAGTGCGGACCGCCTCCGGGGTGTACAGGTACGGCTTCGCGGCCGTGGCGACGGTGCTGCTGGGTATGTGCTGTTCGCCAAGCCGGTTGGCTGACCCGAGGCAGAAAGGCATGCCTCCTCCACTTATATGGCTTGGTCGGTGATGTCGGGCAGGGGTGCTTCTTCACCTGATGTGTGCGCTTGTGCATGTCCAGAGGACGGGTGGTCGCGTTTGTACTGGTCAAGGACGTCTTCCCAGTGATCGCGATGATGGGGGCCGACGAAGACGGTCAGAGTATCGGCATACATGTCCCCGAGCGTGCTGGCGGCCTCCTTCAGTCGGTGGTGGCCGTGCGGGTGTTCGGATTTCGTGTTCATGTGGTCCTCCTAGACTCCCTTAACATTACCACATTGGTTCTATTTCAATTGGGAAGCGAAATCGGTTCATGGATGAGTGTTCGCCAAGCCCGAGAGAATCGCTCGGTGGTCGACCCAGCCGATGATGTCGGAGTCGGCGTCGAGCACGGCGATTCCGGTGCCGTCGTCGTGCAGCAGCGCGGCTAGGGCATCGTGGAGGGTGGCGTCCAGGCGGACTGACCCAACCGCCGCGGAGAGGTCACCGGCTGTGAGTCGTTCGCTGCCGTCCTCGCCCCAGGCTTGTGCCACTGCGTGACCAGTCACGATCCCGTCCAGGGTGTCGTCACCGCGAGAGACCAGCACGACGCCCGTTGCGGCCAGCTTCGCCAGCAGGTCAACGACGGGGAGGTCGGGCGACACTGCGTCCGGCGGGGGCAGCATGCAGCCTTCGACCCGGGCCGTTTGGAGCACAGCGGAGGGCGAGCCGGGTTGGGTGAGCGTGATGCCTCGCCGTGCGAGCTTTAGCGTGTAGATCGTGTCCCGGCTGAGGGTGCGGCTGACGGTGGTCGCCAGGACCACTGCCAGCATGAGCGGGAGAATGATCGTGTATTCACCGGTCAGCTCGAACAGGATGATCACGGCGGTGATCGGTGCGCGTGCGCTGCCTGCGAAGAACGCGGCCATGCCGATCAGGGCGTAGGCGCCGGCAGATCCGATGCTCGCTGGTGCGAGGTGGTGCCCGACGAGCCCGACGGCCTCGCCGAGCATGGCTCCGCAGAACAGCGACGGGGCGAATACTCCACCTGATCCGCCGATCCCGATGGTAAGGCTGGTGGCGAGTACCTTGCCGACGAGCAGCAGCAGCAGCACCCGTAGGGCGTAGTCCCCGTCGACTCCCTTCTGGAGCACGGGGTAGCCCACGCCGTACATCTCTGGGAGCGCCAGCAGGAGCAGCCCAAGGAGCAGGCCGCCGGCGGCAGGGCGCAGCCACTCTGGACCGCGCCAGATCCAGTCGCACAGGTCCTCGACTGCGTAGAGCACCTTGGTGAACAGCACGCCGCCTGCGCCAGCCAGTACGCCGAGCAGGGCGAAGAGCAGGTACTCGGCAGGGTGGTGGACGGTGAAGGCAGGCAGGTGCAGGAAGGGTGCGCTGCCGAACGCAGCCCGACCGATCACGTCTGCGGTCACCGATGCTACGACCACGACGCCGAACGACTCGGCCTGGAAGTCCTGCACGATGAGTTCGAGCGCGAAGACGACCCCCGCGATGGGGGTGTTGAAGGTGGCTGAGATCCCGGCCGCGGCGCCGCTCGCCACGAGCAGCCGAAGTCGGCTCTCGGGAGCGTGGATGAGCCGACCGAGGCTCGAGCCAAGCGCCGAGCCGATCTGCACGATCGGACCCTCTCGTCCGACCGAGCCCCCGGAACCGATGGTCAGGGCGCTCGCGAGTGACTTCACCAGTGCGACCTTGGCGGGAATCCGGCCACCTCGCTCGGCCACCGCGAGCATCACCTCTGGGACGCCATGGCCGCGCGCCTCGGGGGCGAAGCGACGGACCATCGGTCCGTAGAGCAGGCCGGCGACGACGGGTGACAACAGGACGAAGGCGGGGCCGAGCCACGGCACCCAGTGGTTGGCGGCATGCCCGGCGTTGCTGTAATCCTCGTGACCGCTGAACAGCATCGTAAAGAAGCGGATCAGGTATCGGAAGGCAACCGCGCCAAGACCTGCTGCCGATCCGACCAGCAGGCCGAGCAGGAGCAGCCCTGAGCTGCTGACGCCGAGGGCGGTCTGCAGCCGTCGTACTCGAGTTCGTGCGAGGTGCAGGTGGTGAGGAGCGAGGGTACTGAGGCTCACACGGCCCACGCGACCGAACCGAGGGGCTCTGCGTTCGAGGCTGCCGCGACCAGCTCGGGAAGCAGGTCGGTCAGCAGTCGCTGACGGTGGCGGGGCAGGCGCGCGACGATGACCGACAGCTCGGCCCTGCGGGCGGACCGCGCCGCCCGCACCAGCGTGCGTCCGGCGGAGGAGAGCGAGAGCTCAACCTGACGCCGGTTGGCCGGACGGTTCTGTCGGATGAGCCAGCCCTGCTCGACCAGCCGGTTGCAGAGCCGGGTTGCCGAGGACGGGGCCAGAGCGGTGCCAACGGCGAAGGCCCCCATCGTGCAGCCTGCGTTGCGCTCGACGTAGGCCAGTGCCCGGAAGGATGGAAGGTCAAGGTCGGCCCCCAAGTCGTCGAGCGACCGGTAGGCCACACCGACCATGAGTCGGCTGAGCTCGACCAGGTTGTCCAGCATGCTGCTTGCCGGCACGGCCACGGTTCTCTCCCATTCGGTAAGTTTCCGATATGGAAGAAGTCTAGCGGGAACTCCTGATCATCTGCGGGTGTGCTCGGTCACGCTGCGGCGTGAAGGTACCGGTGCGGAGCCCGCCGAACAGCCGGTCCATCGCGCCAGCCGCAGCAGGTCCATGCCGTCGATGCTGTCCGCACCCACGATCATGCCCGCGACCAGCGAGGTCATCTTTGCCGCCTTGTTCGCCGAGCCCGGCCCCTTCAGCGTCAGGCACTCGTCGAGAACTCGTGCAGCCCCAGCGCTCTCCGCCAACATCAAGACCGGTGCCAACCCGGCGCGCGACACCAGATTCGGGTCA
>JAYTHM010000477.1:0-10348 GCA_043732645.1 Frankiales bacterium | reverse complement strand
CAGCTGTACGCCGGCCCGGGCACCCGCGGCCGCCACGACGTGGCCCCCGACCGCCGACCCGAGCGCGAAGGCCCCCAACTTGATGCTCGCCGCGGTCGCTACGACCTGGGTGCGCATCGCGGCAGGTGAGTGTTGCTCGCGGACGGTCAGCGTCGAGGACAGGACCGGCCCCTCGCAGACGCCGGCGAGCACGACAAACAGGAGCGCAACAGCCAGCGAGGGCGCCACGGACAAGCCGACGAAGACAAGGACGAGCCCGGCGATCCTGAGCAGTGCCAGACGAAGCGGACCGGTACGCGGCGCGCGGGCGGCGACGACGGCGCCTGCCAGGGCGGGGGAGGGGGTCCGGGAAAGGACGAGCAGCACGACGGCCACCCGGGCGGACTCGTTGGCCGGGCGGGCAGTCGTACTCGCGGTGAACAGCACCGACAGGCCCGGGGTGCGCCAGAGCGGGGTCTCCGGCACGCGCCCGAGGTCTTCGGGCGCGAGGGCGCAGTCCCCCAGGGCGGTCCGTCGGCGCGGTTTGTTGATGCGGTCCCGTGGGGAACGGTGCAGAGGTCGCCCAGAAAGCGACCGGGTGACTCCCGGCGCGCGGTTCTGGCACACTAATCGGCGAGCCACCGCCGTCGACGGCCCTCTACCCGTCCCGGCGTGACCGTTTGCGAGCACCCGCAGCGCAACCCACGCGCCGCCTCTGTGCTCACCCCACGCTGTAGACAACCGGAGCTAGAAGACCTGTGGCAACCAAGATCAAGCTGATGCGCCTAGGCAAGAAGCGCGCGCCGTACTACCGCATCGTCGTCGCCGACGCCCGCACCAAGCGGGACGGGCGCGTCATCGAGACGATCGGCAAGTACCACCCCAAGGAGAACCCCTCCTTCATCGAGGTCGACGCGGACCGCGCGGCCTATTGGCTGGGTGTCGGCGCGCAGCCAACCGAGCCCATCCAGAAGATCCTGAGCAAGACCGGCGACTGGCAGAAGTTCAAGGGCGAGGCGGCTCCCCAGCCACTGCAGGTGGCCGCGCCGCGGGCCGACAAGAAGGCCGCCTTCGAGGCTGCCGCGCTCGAGTCCGTCGCGGCTGCCGGTGCCACCACGCCGAAGAAGAAAGCCGCCCCGAAGAAGGACGCCGAGGCCCCCGCAGTTGGGGCCGAGGCGCCCAGCGCCCCTGCCGGGGCTCCCGCCGCCGAGGCTGAGACGCCTGTCGCCGAGGTGCCCGCCGCTGAGACGCCTGCCGCCGAGAAGACGCCTGCTGCCGAGAAGATCCCGGCTGCTGAGACTGCGGCCGAGTAGTGCTCGAGAACGCCCTCGAGCACCTGGTCAAGGGCATCGTCGACTATCCCGACGACGTCTCGGTCGACCTGGTTTCCGGCCGGCGTGGCCGCACCCTTGAGGTGCGCGTCAACCCCGAGGACCTCGGCAAGGTAATCGGTCGCTCGGGTCGTACGGCGAAGGCCCTGCGCACCGTCGTGGCCGCCCTGGGTGGCAAGGGTGTCCGGGTCGACGTCGTCGACACCGACGAGGTCCGCTGAGCAGGTCGTGGTGAAGCGCGTCGCCGGCCAGCGACGTACCGGTGCAAGCGAGGCCGCAAGCCCCGTACGCGAGAGAGGTCCGGTTCCCGCTGAACAGGGGCCGGACCTCATCGTCGTGGGCCGGATCGGCCGTCCCCAGGGGATCAAGGGCGAGGTCACCGTCGAGGTGCGCACCGATGACCCCGACGACCGCTTCGCCCCCGGCCGGGTGCTGCAGACCGAGCCGGCTGAGCGCGGACCCCTGACGGTCGAGAGCTCCCGGATGCAGGGCAAGTACCTCGTCGTGCGTTTCGAAGGCCCGACCGACCGTGACGACGCGGAGCAGCTGCGCGACACGATGCTGCTGCTGAGCACCGCCGACCTCCCGCCGCTGTCGGAGGAGGACGAGTACTACGACACCCAGCTGGTCGGTCTGGCTGCGCAGCTCGAGGACGGCACCGTGCTGGGGTCGGTCGTGGACGTGCTGCACCTGCCAGGAGGCGACGTCCTGGCCGTCGAACGCGGCACGGGAGGCGCGGTCATCAAGGGCCAGGAGCTACTGATCCCCTTCGTGAGGGAAATCGTGCCCACAGTCGACCTGACCGCCGGGTGCGTCGTCGTCGTACCGCCTGAGGGGTTGCTGGAGCTGAGCGAGCCCCGCCCGGACGCTTCCGATCCGGACAAGGCCTGACCGTGCAGGTCGACGTCGTCTCGATCTTCCCCGACTACCTCGCCCCACTGCAGCTCTCGCTGGTCGGCAAGGCCATCGAGCGCGGCACCCTCGACGTGCGCGTGCACGACCTGCGGGAGCAGACCCAGGACGTGCACCGGACCGTCGATGACAGCCCATACGGCGGTGGCCCCGGCATGGTCATGAAGGCCGAGCCGTGGGGCCGCGCCCTCGACGCGCTGACCGGGCCGACCGCTGCCCCACGGCTGGTCGTCCCGACCCCCGCCGGCCGGCCGTTCACCCAGGCCCTTGCGCTTGAGCTCAGCGCCGAGCCGTGGCTGGCCTTCGCCTGCGGCCGGTACGAGGGCATCGACCACCGGGTCGTCGAGCGCGCCAGGGAGACCATGGTCGTTGACGAGATCAGCCTCGGTGACTACGTCTTGGCCGGTGGGGAGGTCGCGGTGCTCGTCATCGTCGAGGCCGTCGCGCGGCTGCTCCCCGGCGTGCTCGGCAACGCCGAGTCCCACCAGGACGACTCCTTCAGCCCTGACAAGGGAGGCCTGCTCGAGGCGCCGGCCTACACGAGGCCGGCCCTGTGGCAGGGGTACGACGTACCGGCGGTCTTGCTCTCGGGGGACCACGAGGCGATCGCCCGCTGGCGTCACGAGCAGTCGCTCGAGCGCACCCTCGCCGTTCGTCCGGACCTCATCGCTGGCCCAGACGCATCTGTGGCACCATAGAGCGCTGCTGCGGGGTTCAGTCTCGCCTGCCTGGTGGTCCCTGGCCCACGTGCGCCACCTGCCAGCACCTGCAAGGCCACGACACGCAAGCCCCCCACGAGCACACCCACGAGCACACCCACGACGAGTAGGCGACACCGATGCACATCCTCGACGACCTCGACAACACCTCGCTGCGCAGTGACGTGCCTGAGTTCCGCCCCGGCGACTCGGTCGACGTCGGCGTGCGCGTCGTCGAGGGCAACCGCTCACGCGTGCAGCGTTTCCAGGGCGTGGTCATCCGCCGCCAGGGCGGGGGCGTCCGCGAGACGTTCACCGTGCGCAAGGTGAGCTTTGGCGTCGGCGTGGAGCGCACCTTCCCGGTGCACACCCCCGTCATCGAGGACATCAAGGTCGTCACCCGCGGCGATGTTCGGCGCGCGAAGTTGTACTACCTGCGCGAGCTGCGCGGCAAGAAGGCCAAGATCAAGGAGAAGCGCGACACCCGCCCTGCCGCCTCCGTCGCGCCCAAGGGCTGACCGGCACTTCTCGCCGGGCGGCTCCGTTGGGACGGCCGTGACCAGTGATGCCTCCGTAACGACCGCTCCTGTCGGGCCCACGGGTTCTGACGGGGTCCCTGGCCGAAAGCGCAGCGCCTGGCATGAGCTGCCGTTCCTGGTGGCCCTAGCCGTCGTGCTGGCGCTGCTCATCAAGGCCTTCCTGCTGCAGGCGTTCTCGATCCCGTCTGGGTCGATGCAGCACACGCTCGAGGTCGGTGACCGCGTGCTGGTCAACAAGCTCGTCTACGACGTGCGCGGCATCCACCGCGGCGAGGTCGTCGTCTTCAACGGCAAGGACGACTGGGGTGCGTCCGAGGGGAACTCCTCGGCGCCGTCCAACCCCTTCCTGAAGATGCTGCACAAGGCCGGGACCTTCGTCGGGGTGGTGTCCGACGACAAGGACTACATCAAGCGCGTGATCGGCCTGCCCGGTGACCGGGTCAGGTGCTGCAGCCCCTCGGGCAACGTGGTGGTCCAGGCTCCCGGCGGGCAGCCGGTGGAGCTGCACGAGCCGTACCTGCTCGACGCCGGTGACGACACCGACCCCAACAAGTTCTTCTGCGCCGCAGGGCACGACCGGGCCTCGTGCCCCTCGGGAGCGCAGGGCCTGCTCGTCCCGGCCGGTCGGCTGTTCGTGCTCGGTGACCACCGGGGCGCCTCGGCCGACTCGCGTTACCACTACACCGACGCCCATCACGGCACGATTGCGGCCAGCAAGATCGTCGGACGGGCGTTCGTCGTGGTCTGGCCGGTGCCGCACGCCGCGGTCCTCGGAGTGCCGTCGACGTTCACGTCCGCGCTCGCCGTCCCGGGGGCGTCCTACGCAACCGGCGCGCTGGGTGCCTTGCCGCTGACCTTGCTGCGCCGTCGCTGCAAGGTCCGCCGGGCATGAGGCCATGCGCCGTACGATTCGGAGGTTATGGGGACCCCTCGGAGTGCGGCGCGCGTGCTGCTGCTGGACGGTCAGGACCGCGTTCTGCTCTTGAAGTGGGCCGACCCAGCGCGGCCCGACCGCGGGATCTGGTGGATCACCCCCGGCGGCGGGCTCGACGACGGTGAGGGCTTCGCTGAAGGAGCCGTGCGGGAGCTGTTCGAGGAGACCGGGCTCCGGCTGGACGTGACCGCGCTCAGTGACGTTGTGCTCGAGCGCGACATCGACACCGAGATCGCCGGGCGGGCCTACCACCAGCACGAGCAGTTCTTCGTCGCCCGCGTCGAGCGGCACAAGGTCGACACCAGCGGCTTCAGCGAGCTCGAGGTCGCCTGCATGCGCGAGCACCGATGGTGGACCCTGCCCGACCTCGACACCACGTCGGAGCGGCTGTCACCGGCGGACCTCCCTGCGCTGCTGAGGAGGGTCGCGTGCTGACTGCTCCGCGGCCGGTCGTACGGACCGAGAACGGCCTGTGGGCCCTCGAGCGGGTGCTGCAGAATCACGGCTTCCCGCACGTCGCAGGCGCCGACGAGGCCGGCCGTGGCGCCTGCGCCGGGCCACTCGTGGTCGCCGCCGTCGTCCTGCCGGCCGGCAGGCGCGGGGAGGTCCCAGGCCTGAACGACTCCAAGCTGCTGACCGAGAGGGCCCGCGAGAAGGCGTACGACGAGGTCGTGCGGCGGGCGCTGTGCTGGTCGGTCGTGGTCGTGCCGCCGCAGGAGGTCGACCGGAGCGGGCTGCACGTGATGAACATCCGGGCGATGCGGCAAGCCGTGGCCCGCCTCGACCCATGCCCGTCCTACGTGCTGACCGATGGGTTCCCGATTGCGGGGATGCCTGCCCCGACGCTCGCGGTGTGGAAGGGAGACCGCGTCGCGGCCTGCGTCGCGGCCGCCTCGGTGGTGGCCAAGGTGACGCGGGACCGGCTGATGACCGCTCTGCACGCGTCGTACCCGGCCTATGACTTCGCCCGACACAAGGGATACTCCACGCCGGAGCACATGGCGGCGCTGGGGGAGCACGGGCCGTGCCCGGAGCACCGGTTCTCCTACGTGAACGTGAAGGGCAGCGTGAAGCCTGCCCTGATCAGGCAGGATGTGGGCTCGTGAGCCCCCGATGAACAACCGCCTGAGTCCCGCATGAGCGCTGCATGAGCGCGGAGGACCTCGAGAAGTACGAGACCGAGATGGAGTTGCAGCTCTACCGGGAGTACCGCGACATCGTGCGGCAGTTCGAGTGGGTCGTCGAGACCGAGCGACGCTTCTACCTCGCCAACGCGGTCGAGGTCGTGCCGCGGACGTCCGACGGCGAGGTGTGGTTCGAGCTGACCCTGACCGACGCGTGGGTGTGGGACATGTACCGCCCGGCGAGGTTCGTGAAGAACGTGCGTGTGCTGACGTTCAAAGACGTCAACGTGGAGAAGCTCGAGAAGCCCGACCTGGAGCTTCCCGGCTCCTAGTGCACGGGGGAGTTGTCCTTTGCCCTGGCCGAGTCCGGGGCCGTGATCGTCTCCGGAGCGGCCTACGGGATCGACGGGGCCGCCCACCGTGCGGCCCTCGCCGCCGGCTCGGCCCCGACGGTCGCGGTGCTGGCGGGTGGCCTCGACGTCCCCTACCCACGCGGGCACGACCGGCTGATCACCCAGGTCGCCGAGAGCGGCCTGGTCGTCACCGAGGTCCATCCGGGGCGCAGCGTCACCCGGATGCGCTTCCTGGTGCGCAATCGGCTCGTGGCCGCCCTGTCGCGGGCACGCTCGTCGTCGAAGCCGCTCTGCGGAGTGGGTCGCTTCCACGGCCGGCCGGGCACTGGACCTGGCCCGACCCGTGATGGCCGTGCCCGGGCCTGTCACCTCAGCCCGGTCGGCCGGGTGCCATGCCCTGATCCTCTCCGGCAAGGCCGTCCTGGTGAGCGACGCGCCTGAGGTCCTTGAGGTCATCGGCGCGATGGCGGAGCACCTGCTGCGGCCGGCCCGCGGCGCGGTGCACCCTCGCGACGGCCTACAGGAGGCGGTACGTCGCATCCTCGACGCCGTCCCGGTTCGCCAGCCCGTCGGTGTCGCCCGGATCGCCCGCACCGCCAGGGTGTCGGCGCTGCTCGTCCAGCAGGCCCTGCCGTTGCTGCTGGCCGCGGGTCTGGTCGAGCAGCGCGACGGTGGCTGGCGCCTGACGACTCTCGGCTCGGGTCGCACCGAGAGGCCGCCGTCGCTGCAGTGACTGACAACCTCGGGCCACGGGGTAGCTGGTGAGCGTGGGCCTGGGTGGGCCTGGGTGGGCCTGGATGGGCCTGGGTTGGGCGTGGTGGCTTGACCCGTCCGGCTGTGGCGCTGACTGTGGACAGGTGTCGATGCCAGCGCCTCCACAGGAGGGCCTGCTAGGGACACCCACCGCAGAACCAGGCCTCCCACAGGCAGGAGGTCTGGAGCGGGCGCGCGAGCGGTTCGCAGAGCACCTGACCCTTGAGCTCGACCGCTCCCCGCACACGGTCCGCGCGTACGACGGGGACATGGCCTCCCTGCTCGAGCACGCCCGCCGGATGGGCGTGACGGAGGCCCGCGAGCTCGACCTGGTGGTCCTGCGCTCCTGGCTGGCCAAGCTCCTCACGACGGGAGCGAGCCGGGCGACTCTGGCCAGGCGGGGGAGCACCGCGCGGACCTTCACGGCCTGGGCGCACCGGGTCGGCCTGATGCCGACCGACCCAGGCCTGCTGCTCGCAAGCCCCAAGGGGCACCGGACCCTGCCGGACGTGCTGCGTCAGGACGAGGCGGCCGCACTCGTGACGGTGGAGGGCGACGACCCCGAGGCGCTCCGCGACCGGGTCGCGCTGGAGCTGCTCTACGCCACGGGGGTGCGTGTCGGGGAGCTGTGCGGCCTCGACCTCGACGACGTGGACAGCGGCCGACGGGTGATCCGCGTGCTGGGCAAGGGCCGCAAGGAGCGGTCGGTTCCTTATGGCGTCCCAGCCCAGCGGGCCCTCGACCGGTGGCTCGACGAGGGGCGTCCGCTCTGGGCAGGAACACAGAGCGCAGCCGCATTGCTACTGGGAGCGCGTGGCGGGCGGGTGGACCCTCGGACGGTGCGCACCGTGGTGCACCGGCGGCTCGCCGGTGTCACAGGAGCTCCCGACCTAGGGCCGCACGGCCTTCGGCACACCGCGGCAACGCACCTGCTGGAGGGTGGAGCTGACCTGAGAAGCGTTCAAGAGCTGCTCGGTCACGCTACGCTCGCAACAACCCAGATTTACACGCATGTCAGCATCGAGCGGTTGAGGACGAGCTATGAGCGCGCGCACCCCCGAGCCTGACGGTTCGGGCGGCCGGCTGGCCACTGTCGAGGCAGCCGACGCCGCCGTGCCCGACGAGGTCGTCGAGGTCGCTCCGAAGCCGGTCCGGCGTACCGGCCGTTATGCGGGCATGTCGGAGGAGGACCGCGCCGAGATGGAGGCCGCCATCGCGGTCCTGTGGCGCGACTACAAGGCGACCGCGCAAGAGAAGCTACGCGAGCGGCTGATCTTGCACTACTCGCCGCTGGTGAAGTACGTCGCCGGTCGTGTGGGGGTAGGACTACCGCCCAACATCGAGCAGGCCGACCTGGTGTCGTACGGGATCTTCGGCCTGATCGACGCGATCGAGAAGTTCGACATCGAACGCGCCATCAAGTTCGAAACCTACGCGATCAGCCGGATCAAGGGCGCCATCATCGACGAGCTCCGCTCGATCGACTGGATCCCCCGCTCGGTGCGCTACAAGGCCCGCGAGGTCGAGAAGGCCTATGCCTCGCTCGAGGCCAAGCTCCACCGCTCGCCTTCTGAGGCCGAGGTGGCCGAGGAGCTCGGCATCAAGCTCGAGGACCTCCACACGATTTTCAGCCAGGTGTCCTTCGTCAACGTCGTGGCGCTCGACGAGCTGCTCACGGCCGGCGGTGAGAAGGGTGACAAGCTCTCGCTTGTCGACACCCTCGAGGACACCAAGGCCGAGGACCCGGTCGCGGCGTTCGAGACCGAGGAGACGAAGTACCTGCTCGCCAAGGCCATCAACACGCTGCCCGAGCGGGAGAAGATCGTCGTGACCCTCTACTACTACGAGGGCCTCACGCTCGCCGAGATCGGCCAGGTCCTCGGGGTCACCGAGAGCCGCATCTGCCAGATGCACACCAAGGCCGTCCTGCAGCTGCGCGGTAAGCTCGCCGACCAGAAAGACTGACGGACGGACCCTCCCGGAGGGTTGTCCACAGATCTCCCCAGGCCCCGTTTTGGGTCCCCGTTGTTTGCTTGCGTTCCCGTCAGCACCTCGGACCGACCGGCCGGGGGAAGCAGACGGATCGGGAGCAGGACATGGCGTACGAGGTGAAGGCCTCCACGGGTGACGTGACGGCGAAGGCGACCACGATCGCCCGCGAGGCGCACGAGATCGAGGCGCGGCTGGCGGAGTTGACCAGCCAGATGGCGGACCCGTCGCACAGCTGGACGGGTGCGGCGTCCGCGTCGTTCCAGGGGCTGTTCCACGACTGGGACAAGACGGCGAGGCAGATGAAGGCCACCCTGGACAGCATCGGCAGGTCGCTCAAGGGGCGCGGGTCAGGACTATGACGCGCTCGAGCAGAAGCTCACCAGCCAGTTCGCGTAGCCCGCGAGGTCGCTTCCGACGATCACCCCAAGGCGCCGCCGGTCAGGACTCCCCCAAGTCCTGTCGGCGGCGTTGTCGTGCGCGAAGCGACCAGTCCGTCAGGCGAGCGGCACCTGCACCAGTTGCGCAGCCCCGCTCCGGACGAGCAGACCGCGGCCCGCGGGTCCGGTGAAGGCGGCCGACCTCGCCAGGCGCACGCCCAGCAGCTCGCCGTCCAGGTGCGACGCTGGAGACAGCAGCAGCCCGGAACGGCTCCTACGGGCGTCGGCGGTGAAGCCACGAAAGGTCGCAGCCAGCTCGCTGGTGGCCCCCCACCAGGACGACGTGACCGTGGTTTCGTCCTTCGCGCAGGACCTGCTGGAGCAGGTCGGCGACCTCGGCGCCCTGCAGCAGCTGGGCGTCGTCGACGACCACCGTAAGAGCCCCGGTCGCGGCGTTGAGGGCGGCCACCACCTCAGCGACGTCGGGCCCGGCGGTGGTCGCGACCAGCAGGACGCCGGGCGAGCCGACCAGGTCGCGAAGGGGCGAGGGTCGCGGAGCGAGGACGACCACCTCCGTGCCGGCAGTGAGCAACGACCGGGTCGCTGCGAGTAGGGCCGTCGACCGGCCCGAGCGCGGGGGACCGGCGACCGTGAAGCCGGGACCGTCGATGGTGAGGTCGACCGTCTGCAGGGCCAGCTCGTCGCCGCCGACGCCGACGCTGATCAGTCACGGACCAGACGTGCCGGAGGCCGGACCTCCACTTTCGCCGCCCGCCGCGACCTGGCGGTCGGTCACCGGGAGCGCCGCGGCGTCGGCGGCGGTGATCCGGTTGGGCAGCACCTCCACCCGGAACGGCAGCCGGCCACCGACCCGGCGCCCCCGCCAATGCTCGGCCAGCTCCGCCACAGCGGCGGCCTGCGCAGCGCCGGACGGGTCGTCGACGAGCAGCGCCACCTGCACCTCGGTGCCGACGTTCGCGCGGAACGCCCAACCGTTGGCGACGACCTCCGGCAACACGCGCGGCGACAGCCCGGCCAGGGCATAGTCGATGCGGTCTGCGAGCCGCAGGACGAGCACGTCCTCCACGGCGCTAACGACCTTGCCGAGCAGGACGGACCGGTCGCCGGTGACGACCACGCGCAGCCCGGCCCCGCCCTTCACGCAGCAGCTGTAGGAATGTGTCGGTCAGCCGGCCGTTGTCGACCTCCTCGAAGGCCCCGGTGAACCCCTCCCAGCGGTCAAGGAGCAGCACCAGGTAAGGCAGCAGATCTGCGGAGGACAGCCGCTGCTTGGCCACGTCGGCGAAGCCGCGCTCGGCGAGCCGCTCCTGAGGACGGGCGACCTCCGCCGACAGG
>JAYTHM010000476.1:0-3162 GCA_043732645.1 Frankiales bacterium | reverse complement strand
TCGACCAGCACCGGCAAGGTGACATTCTCCAGCCTTATCCAGTCCCGAGTACCCGACGAACTGCGCGAGCGGGCGTTCGTGGGATTCGACGTCATCTGGCAGACCGGACGCATACTCAGCCTGCTCGGCGGCGGGCTCCTCGCCGACGCCGTCGGGATACGAGCGGTGTACCTGCTCGGCGGGCTGCTCCTGCTCACCGCCGCCGCGACCAGCGCCACCACCGCCGGTAAGCCGACCCAGAGCCGATAGACGCGACTCACCCCCGTGATGTGGCACCGTGACGGAGTCAGCCCAAGTCGCCAGGTGCCTGGTCGCAGGTCGAGGCCGCACAGAACCCGTGAACGCCGACACCACCATGCGGCTAATGGCTCCCCCTCCTCCTGCCTGACCGAGCCGCGAGGCGGAGCCGCTGCGAACATCTTTCTATGCCGCGAGTCGCGCTCCTGGCGATGGTCAAGCTGTGACTATCGCCCCACGGGGGGGCAGCTGGGCGTGCGTCGTTCTACCGCCTGAGCGACCTAGATGATCATGGCTAGCGGCACCTCTCCATCACGGATACGCCGGTGATCCGAGTCGCTGGAGCGGCACCTACCTACGGGTGGAGCTGTTGCTCCCAGGTCTCCATGCGTAGGACGAAGCCCTTCCGCTCGCGGTGCCGGAAAGCCGCGTCGGTCTTGACGAAGCCGGCCGCTGACGCTGTCGCCTGGCTTGCAGTGTTGTCGCTGGCAATCGTAAGGACCGCACAGCGCGCACCGGACTGACGCGCGAGGTCCAAGACGGCCGCGACTGCTCTGGCACCGATGCGCTGGCCTCGGTGTGCTGCGCCAACCGCGTATGCCAACTCGACGGTGTCCGGCTGCGACGACGGGAACATAATGACCTCGCCGAGTGCCGGTCCGTCGCGAACCGCGCAGACGGCCAGCTGCAGCGTCCTATCGCGTTCACGCGCTCCGTGTGCGCCGGACACGTACTCCGCGGCTACCGCCGGAGTGAACGGTGACAGCAGCGGTGTCCAGCGGTTCATCTCGTCGGTGTCGAACAGCTGCACCATCTCGTCGATGTCGGTGTCCTGCCACTCGCGGAAGTACAGGTCATGCGCGTAGAAGGGCACCTCGTGGACGTTCACGCACCGAGGCTAAGACGGCTCTCACCGATGACGAGCATCACCTACCCCTCTGCGCTGGAACCGGATGTCGCCAGGTGACCGGCGCACGTTTCTCGACTCAGTCACCACGAGACGTGCGGGGCACCGAGGGTCCAGAGCCGGTCGGTTGCGGTTTGGTCTTCCGAGAACGACCAGAACTTCGTGATGCGGCCACGCGAGACGTGGAAAACGTCCACCTCGTGCGCGGCGTACTCGTACTCGCCCATCGTGGCGGTGGCCTCGTGGATAGCGACCACGTGCCGGTCGTCCCCAAGGAGCGTTCGGGTGTCGAGTTTCAACGATCCTTTGCTAGCCGATCCAAAATTGCGCATGACGTCAAGGACCGCACGTATGCCGTGGAAGGTCCCGGCAAACGGGTTGCTACCTGCCACGTGCCAGACAACCTGCTCGTCCAAGAACGGCGAGACGGTCTCCTCGTAAGGGCGGCCGCCGATTGCCGCGTAGAACCCGCGGACGGTGGCAACGCCTGATGTCTCATCCACCCGCACATGCTGGCAGAGAGGCCGGCCGGTCAGGAAGGCCGGCTACTCCTACGAGCGGGGGAACTGCTAGCTGGGCTCCCCCCGGCTAACCGTACCCAGGCGACCGTCATCGCCCGCTCTTGGCATACCGGAAGGGGCAGCCGTCCGAGGGGTCCAAGCCGGGAGCCGGTCGTCAGCAGCCTTGCGGCCGCTGGCCCTGTGGCGGCGCGATCGCTTGAAGGTTCCAGTACGGCCCGTTCCCCCCTATGACAGGCGACAAGATCACCGAGGCCAGCGTGGAACCTGCGACCGTGCGGGTCCATCGCGCACCGGGACCAAGTGGGCTGTCCTGCGCGCTCGCGTACTGCCAGCCTGCGGCCCGCAGCGCCTTGTCGGCATCGTCCAGAAGCAGCCGAGGGTCTTTCCGAGAACGGAACTCCACGTCAGCCGTGAGATCACTCCAACCGAAGGTTCCGACACGCCCGTCGCACGAGTCCCACGTCGACCCGTTCTGCTGTCGCAGCATGACGTCCGCACCTGGGGGAACCGCCCGGCGGACCGACGTCAGAGCGTTCAGGATCCGGCCGCCGGGGTCGGGGTCTCCGTGGTGAGAGCGCAACGAGGCCCCCCGCCGTGCCGGTCAGTCCTACAAGGACGACGAGCAGAGGCCCAAGCCACAATCACGAGCGCTTCATCATCGCCACGCGATCTCCCCAGGCTCAACACGCCCGCGCCGAACGTTCCACGAGCAAGACCTCGTGTCCACAAGCGCACGCAGCCAGCGCGGCGTCCACGGCACCGAGAAGAGACCTTCCCAACACTCGAGAAGGACGCTAGAGCGCGGCGAACGGCACCTACCCTCGTGTTCGTGGGTGACCGAACGCTCGAGCTCGAGGAGCGCATCGTCCGCGCCTTCGTCGACAAGCGGTATCAGGGACGCTGGCTGATGGGCCTCAGCAAGAGGACGCGACGGCGCAAGCTTCCAGAGCGCTTGTGCCACTACGAGGACTGGGACTCCAAGTACGCCCAGGACCTGCCGGTGCCGCCGGGCCGCGAGCGAGTGGCCTTCCTTGTCGAGAAACTGACCGTGCTGGGTGCTCCCGGTCCATGCCACCTCATGGGCGGTCCGGATGACGGCAGCACCATGCCCGTGGCGGACGCGCTGACCAAGTACCTCGACTACGGCGCACTGCTCGTCTGCGTCCCGGGCGTGCTCGCCCTTCACCTGCCCGAGAACGCCGAGGTGATCGTCCTCCACCGACAGGACACCACCGCCAGCAGATAGCGCCGCTTCGGCGAAGCCTGTGAGGCGAGAAAGACCGGCTCTCCACGCTCGGGAGCGGCACCTACCCTCTCAGCCGCTCCTGCAAGTCAGCGAAGGCGGATGCCTGTAGCGGCGCGCCCTCCCAGGGCCTACGCATGGAGTCGCCGTGGTAGCGAGGCACCAGGTGCACGTGCATGTGCATGACGTCCTGCCAAGCGGCGGTCCGGTTGGACTGCATCACGTTGATGCCAGCGGGCGTCAATCGCTGGTCG
>JAYTHM010000475.1:0-3181 GCA_043732645.1 Frankiales bacterium | reverse complement strand
CTCGTGCCGTTCCTGCGCTGGCGCACCACGCTGTTCGTCATCACCGACGAGCGGGTCGTGGTGCGAAACGGGATCTGGTCGCGCACCGGCCGGGACATCCCCCTGACGCGCGTCAACGACATCACCTTCACCCACAACCTGTTCGAGCGGATGCTCGGCTGCGGCACCCTCGTGGTCGAGTCGGCCGGTGAGCGCGGGCAGGTGCAGCTGACCGACGTACCGCGCGTCGAGCAGGCCCAGAAGACGCTGTACAAGATGGCTCAGAAGGTCGGCCGGACGCCAACTTAGCCGGTGAGCTCTCCGTCGATGACCTTGCGCTCGTCGAACGGCGGCCAGTCGCCCTGCGGGGCGCGCACCTTGTCATAGACGACGCCCTGCGCCCGTGCTCCGGCGCGCTCGCCGGGGCCACCGGCGTTGACGCCGATGCAGGTCAAGATGCCGCCCAGGCCGGCGACGATGCAGCCGATCACAGCAGGCGCGCCGTGGGGCAGGACCGTCGCACTGAGCAGGAACACTCCCGCCGAGCTGCCCCTGAAGGCGAAGTATGCCTTCTGCCGTCCTGTCATGACGGCGACGGTACGCCCGCGGCGCACTGTTCGCATCTGGCAGGCTTTGTAGGTGGACGACCTCGACGACCTCCTGCCGGATGCCGGTCCTGGGCCTCGGGTTCGTCGACCTCGTCAACGTCACCCGTCCCAGCAGGAGTGGACCTCCGCCCAGCTCGGCGACGGGGTCCGCTATGCGACGGATGACCCGCGTACCTCGTGCGGGTGCTGGACGAGAGCTCAGATGAGGGCAGACTTCTCGGCGAGGTCGGGGGCGCTCGCGAAGACCCAGCGGCGGTAGGCCCAGAAGCGGAAGACGGTGGCCACGGCCGTACCGATGATGCCGCTGACGGTGAAGGCGACGGCGGTCTTGGCATCGAGCAGGTAGTGCGCGACGTCGACCGGGATGAGCGTGATGACCAGGCCGATGACGTTGATGCCGGCGTAGACGCTGATGTCCTGGCGGTGCCCGCGCTCGTCGTCAACCCGGTGGGCGAACGACCACAGCCGGTTGCCGACGTAGGAGACCGCGGTCGCGATGATCGTCGACAGCGTCTTGGACGTGGTCGGCCCCAGTCCGACCCGGCGGTAAAAGACGTAGGCCAGGACCGTGTCGAGGATGAAGCAGAAGCCGCCGACAACGACGAACTTGCCCAGCTCCCCGGCGATTGCCTGCAGCCGCACGGTAAGAGGATGGGCCATTGCTTCAGCCTACCCAAGCCGGGCGTGCGAGAGTCTGGTTGTGACCTGGGTGGAGCTCGAAGGAGCCTGCAACGTCCGTGATGTCGGGGGCCTGCCGACCGTCGACGGCCGCATGACGCGTCCCGGAGTGCTGCTGCGGGGGGACAACCTGCAGGACCTCACACCCGATGACGTGGCGCTGCTGCTCGACGCCGGCCTCGGGACGGTGCTCGACCTACGAACCTCGGCCGAGGTCGAGATCCTCGGCCCCGGGCCATTGCAAGCGACGCCGGTCCCGCATCTTCACCAGGACCTCATCCCGCTCGGCTTCGAGGCGCGCGACCTAGTCGAGCGGACCATCCCCGCCGACGGGGTCGGCGAGCACGCGATGGACCATTACTACCTCGACTACGTGCGGGATGCGCCTGAGGGGGTGGCGGTGGCGCTGCGGACGATCGCCGACCCGCGGTCGGGAACCGTGCTGGTTCACTGCGCTGCCGGTAAGGACCGCACCGGGGTCATCGTGGCGCTCGCGCTGTCCCTGGTGGGAGTCCGCCGGGACGAAGTCGTCGCCGACTACGCGCGGACCGACGAGCGGATCGAGCGGATCCGGGACCGCTTGCTCGGCTGTCCGCTCTACGGTCCGAGCATTGCCCAGCGCCCGCTGTCCGCGATGCGCCCGCACGCCGACAACATGGAGCGCTTCCTCGACCGCGTCGATGCCGAGTACGGCGGGGTCCATGGGCTCGCCATGGCGATCGGGTTCGATGAGGAGACAGTCGCGAGGCTTAGCCGTCGTCTGCTCGGCTGACCACTAGCCTTGCCCGCGTGACCCAGGAGCACGTCCGCAGCCGGCCCGTGGTGCGCGGTGCGATGGGGCTGCCCGTCGTCGGGATGGTCGGCGGCGGCCAGCTGTCGCGCATGACGCACCAGGCGGCCATCGCCCTCGGGCTGTCCCTGCGGGTGCTCGCCGACGCGACCCACGACTCGGCGGCGCTCGTTGCCCAGGGGGTGACGGTGGGCTCGCACGAGTCGCTGTCGGACCTTCGGGATTTCGCGACCGGGTGCGAGGTCGTGACGTTCGACCACGAGCACGTTCCCGGCGCCCTCATCGCGGCCCTGGAGGCGGAGGGGCTGAACATCCTGCCGGGATCGGCTGCGCTGCTGCACGCGCAGGACAAGCTGGTCATGCGTCAGCGGCTTTCGGCGCTCGGAGTGCCAGTGCCGGCGTTCGCCGCGGTGTCCTCGCTCGCCGACCTGTCCGCGTTCGCCGACGAGCATGGCTGGCCGGTCGTCCTGAAGGCGGCGACCGGGGGGTATGACGGCAAGGGTGTGTGGGTCGTGTCCTCCCTGGAGCAGGCCGCCCCTGTCGTGGCCAGTGGCGTGCGCCTGCTCGTCGAGCAACGGGTGGCGCTGGTCCGGGAGCTGGCGGCTGTCGTGGCACGTTCGCCGTACGGGCAGGCAGGGGTCTGGCCGGTCGTCGAGACGGTGCAGTCCGACGGGATCTGCGTGGAGGTCGTCGCCCCGGCACCGGGCCTGTCGGAGGAGTTGGCGGTCGAGGCGCAGTCGCTCGCGATCCGGCTGGCCGATGAGCTCGGCGTGGTCGGGGTGATGGCCGTCGAGCTCTTCGAGACGGCCTCCGGGCTGCTCGTCAACGAGCTCGCGATGCGCCCCCACAACAGCGGCCACTGGACGATCGAGGGGGCCCGGACCTCGCAGTTCGAGCAACACCTGCGCGCCGTCCTCGACTACCCCCTCGGTACGACGACGATGACCGCTCCGTGGGTCGTCATGGCCAACCTGCTCGGGGGTGACGGCGACGCCGACCTCGACCGGCGGCTGCACCTGCTGATGGGCCGCGACCCGGCCCTGAAGGTCCACCTGTACGGCAAGCTGGTCCGGCCGGGTCGCAAGATCGGGCACGTGACCGCTCTCGGCGACGACCTCGACGACGT
>JAYTHM010000474.1:0-3185 GCA_043732645.1 Frankiales bacterium | reverse complement strand
TGCGGTGACGGCGGCAGGATATCGCCGACATAGCCGACGATCTGGCAGCCGTTGATGCGCAGCGTGCCGTGTTGAGCGTCTCCGTCGAAGTGCCAGCTGCCGGCTGCACTGTCCGACTCGTGGGCAACCCCAGACCAGTCTGCGTTGTCGTGTGAGACCGTCCCGCCTAGGCCCATGAAACCGATGCCGCCGCTGCCGTGCCAGCTGCTGCTGTCGCTGCTGGCGTCGGCGTGCTGGCACCAGGTCGACATCGAGTCACCGGCCTCACCCCAGCCGTCGGCTTCAATGATGACGTTACGGATGACCAGGAACTGGGTCGGGACCATCGGCAGGTAGTGCCGGTCGGCCTGGCCCTTCTGACCCGCAACGGTGCCGTCGCTGATCACGCTCTTGTCCTCGTTCGGCAGATACCAGCCGTCGATGTTGAACAGCTCGGCGAGCAGCCAGGGCCGGAAGATCTGGCACAGTGCCCACTCGATGGTGATCGAGGCGTTGGCCATCGTCGCGCCGAAGCTGCTGCTCTGGCCGTGCAGCGCGTCGCTAGAGCTTTCGGTGTCGCTGGCAGACTTGCCGCCGCCCCCGGCGAAGGTGATCCCGAACAACATGCCGCCCCCACCGCCCGAGGTGGACGAGCTGTGCCCGTGGTACCAGCTCGACGCGGTGTCGAACGAACTCGATGACCCGTGGTCGTGGAAGTCACTGCTGGTGACGGTCAGAGTCTCGAAACCGTTCATGGTGTCGGTCGGGTCGTACCAGCTCTCGGGCTGCACAAAGGTGTAAGGCGTCTTCACCGCCACCGCACCGGTCAGGTCCAGTCCCCACTTTTCGAACAGATTGCGCGCCTCTCCGACGAAGAACGCCCCGATGGAGCCGCCGACCGAGTTGAGGGTGTCCAGCGCGTTCTCGATGTCGTCGGCGACCGAGCGCCAGTTGTTCCAGCCGATGTCGACCTTCGCCTGGGCCAGCGATGACCCACCGGAGACCCAGCTGTCGCCGGCGTTCGGGTCGGTCATCGCCCGTGCCTCGGCGTCTCCGAAGTCCTTCTTGGTCTGGGCGTAGGCCAGCATCAGCGTCTGATACTGCACGTAGTTCTGCGTCTGGCCCTTGAGGTGGCCGTTCGCGTCGACGTTCCACAGCACCTGACGGGCCGCAACGACCTTGGCCTCGATGTCAGCCGGCAGCGGGGGTGCGGGGATGCCCTGGGCCTTGAGCGCGATCGCCTGGTAGGCGCTCGAGATCGTCTGGCTGCCCTGGTAGGGGATGTAGTTGCCGTCGTCCGTGATGTGGATGAGTGGGTCGAACTCGACGGCGGTCATGTACGCGCTGTGCAGCGACCGCTTCAGCTGCTGGATCGCCGGGCTGTCCCCCGCATTCACGACGGCCCCACCGGGAAGCGTTGTCGTGGCCCCGGACGCAACCGGCCCGTTGCCCACGGGAGCTGGGACCACGGGCACAGTGACGAGCTTGCCGTCGGCCGTGGTGTCAGCAATGGTGTCGCTGCCGTTGGGGCTCCAGGGGCTAGCGAACGAGCGCGGGTCGACGGCGACCCCCTGTGGCAGTTGCATGTAGCAGACTTCGCGCAAGGGCTTGCCGTCCTTGTCGACGGGTCGGCTGCCGAGCGCTCGCGCCACCATCGCGCTCAGCGTCCCAAGCAAAGTGTTGGCGAGGTCGCCGGAGACCTGCAGTTCACCGGTGGGCGAGTCGGGCATGAGAGTTCCTTCCAGGACGTGACACGGGTGGACGGGCTGCGGCGGCGGTGGGCTGTTGCCTGCCGTTGCTCATCCAGAGGCGGAGCAGGTGGCGCCTGATACACACCGGCGTGCCCGGACGTGGTTGCCGAGGGTGGCAGCACCGGCCGCACGAGCTGTGACAGCGCGCATGGGACAGGTCACGCCCAGCTCGACAGTGAGGCCCCGCGAGTCCACGAGAGCGGCGGCCTCGCGGCCGACGTCGTGCAGGAGTTGGACGTGCTGCTCCACGAGCCCCTCCCGCAGCAGGTGCTCGTGGACATCAGCTGCGAGCAGGGCGGCCAGCGCCGCGAAGCGGAGGGCATGCAGGTTCAGCCAGTCCTGACGCGAGAACTCGGCTGGACGAAGGCAACGTCGGCCAGGCCGCATAGGCCGGGGTGGGCCGGGCAGCCATGACAACGAACCGTTCCGCTGGGCGGCCGCGGCCGCGCGCAGACGTTCCACTCCGTGCCGGCGCAGCGGACGACGTCCTCAGGCCGGTACGCGTCGAACTCGTGCCGCATCGAGCGAGCAGCACATACCCAGGCCCCTGTCGACACAGCGCTCGCCGCGGCGCCGCAACCGTAAACAGGTGAACCTTCAGCGTCCGCACGGTCACGGGCGGGTGCCCGCCCTACACCGCGTGGGCCGTCGGTCGAGCGACAAGCGACACGACCTACCCCGCGCGCACAAGCATCAGAGCCAAGACCGCGCGAGCCTCCGAGCCGTGCCAGGTGCCCGTCGACCCACATCTGATGGCTACAAAGGACTGCACGGAAAACTGATTCCGAGGAGGCCTTGCCTGCGCTCGCTGCGGTGGGTGTGTGGGACTCAGCCCCACGGCCAGGGCTGCGGCTTAAAATCAACTAGGGAATGCTGTCCAGCTGACCGGCGTCATCAGCCTTGAGCAGCAGCGCCGCCCAAAATCTGGTCCCAGGTGCCGTCCTTACTCCACCGGGCGTGCCGCTTCGCCCCGTCTGATACGGACCGAACCTGTGACCGGACTGCTCACGATCATCCGGCGGCCGCCAAGCCTGTCGACACCTGGCTGGCTGAGTGAGATGCTCCGGCTCGTTGTCTGTCCTTTCACGCCGGGAGTTCCCACTCAGGTTTTCGTTGCCGCGAGGCACGAGCCTGAGCCTGTCGGGGAAGGGCTTTGCGCGGGATCCCCAAACATGGAGCAGCTCACATGGCCTGGTCCACTACCGACAGTCTCGAGACTCCAAGGCCCGGCCGTTACGTGGTCGATGTCGGCAAGAGCACCGTCAGTTTCACCACCCGTCACATGTTTGGGTTGGCGGGCGTGAAAGGAACGTTCACGCTCCATGAGACAGAGTTCACCGTGAGTGACCCCGTCGAGACGACGACGCTACGAGCGGTGATCGACGCCGCGAGCTTCCAAACCGGCACAGCGAAACGTGATGCTGACGTGAACTCCGCCAAGTTCCTCGACACCGC
>JAYTHM010000473.1:0-3189 GCA_043732645.1 Frankiales bacterium | reverse complement strand
AGACGGTGTGGTGGCAGGTCTGCATCAAAACCGGCTTCGTGACGAGCACGCAGCGAGCGCCTCTCGAGCAGCTCCCCGGCCGCTGTCCGAGCAACTGACGGAACCACCAGCTACGACGCGGACGGCGACTTGACGTCCTCACCGAACGGCAACCCCAGCCTGAGCACGCTGGCGTACAACGGGTACGGTCAGACAACCAGAATCACCCCCAGCGGGCAGGCCGCCGACACCTTCAGCTACGCCGGCCCCAGCCAGGGGGAACGCACCGGACAGGGGACCAGCGGGGCGTCGACCAGCTACGTCAACGGCCTGACCGGCGTGCAGTCCCAAGCGACCGGCACCAGCAGCACCCTGTACGAACGGGACCCGAACGGAACGCTGCTGTCCGCCCAGACCACCACCAGCACGACCACCACCTCGAGCTACTTCTACTTCGACGGCACCGGCTCGGTCATCGGCCTGCTCGACGACACCGGTAAGCAGGTCGCGAAATACACCTACGACCCCTACGGCGGACACGCCACCGTCAGCGGCGCCGAAGCCGCCGACACCAGCATCGCCACCGCCAACATCTGGCGATACGCCAGAGGGCAGTACGACCCGGCGACTGGCCTGACGAAGTTCGGGGTCCGGTACTACGACCCCTCCGGAGGCCGCTGGACCCAACTCGACCCGCTCCAACACCTGCTCGACCTCCGCCAAGGCAACCGCTACAGCTACGCCGGCAGTGACCCCATCAACAACACCGACCCTACGGGTGCCTGTTCGTTCGATGACGTGTTCTCCTGTGCCGACGAAGCGGAAGCCTACGCAGCACCGGTTGTGGAGGTTGGCGTCGGTATAGCTCTTCTAGACCTTGCGGGTGCTACCTGCGTGACTGGGGCCCTATGCCCCGCTTCTCTTGTCGTGGGGACGATTGGCCTAGGAGCCATCGCGGCCGGCGTCGAATTGGGCTACAAAGAATACGGTGGTTGATATGAATGGGCGTCCGAAGAACTTCCCGGCAAGTCGGCTAGACAGCCGCCACCTCGGCCTCAGCGCTATGGGAGCTGGCGGGGTTGCCATGGGATTGTCAGGGGCTGGTGCCCCAGGATTCACCATCCTCGTGGGTGCCGTCGTGGGGGTAGTGATAGCTGGCATGCTGGCCTTAGCGTCCATTCGACCATGGGCAGACGCGAAGCACGGCCCCTGGGTCGGGGGCGTCCCTTTCATCGCGGTTGGGGTTCTGTTTCTAGTCCTGGCTGTCGCTTTCAGGCGCTAGCCCCGCTGTTGCAGTAGCCGGCTGATCTTGGTGCCCCGACACGGGGGCTGAAAGCGCGAAAGTGCCTTGCGTTGCCGGGATTCTGGTCTTACTGATGGACCCGAATTTCCAACGTCGAGAGGCACTTCGCAGGTGCAACCTACAACGCGCAGTACCGTCCCGGTCATCACGACCGATGGGATGGGTGTGGTGTCGCACGCCGGGATGGTGCTGCTCGCTGAGCTCGCGGATCGGATCGGGCTCACGGTCTTGCTGAGCGAGGCCACGGACGGGCTGCGGGAGCGCCGTGCCGGTCACGACCCGGGTCGGGTCCTGGTCGATGTTGCGGTCGCTATCGCTGACGGGGCCGTGACGATCAGCGACGTGCACACCCTGGCTGATCAGCAGGGTCTGCATGGCCCGGCGGGATCGGTCGCGTCGACCCCCACGATCTGGCGGGTCCTGGCCGGCTTCGATGGGGCCATGCTGGAGCGGGTCCGTCAGGCCCGGGCCGAAGCCGCGATCGGGCGTGGACCGCTCGTGGGGAGCTGACCGGCTCCGAGCTCCCCGGGTCGCGGGCGGCCGGCAAGAGGATCGAGGAGGTCGTGATCGACCTGGACGCCACGCTGGTCACCGTGCATTCGGAGAAGGAAGACGCCCGCGGGAACTTCAAGGGTGGCTTTGGTCATCACCCGCTGGGGGCGTGGCTGGACAACACCCACGAGGCCTTGGCGATGCTGCTGCGCCCCGGCAACGCCGGCAGCAACACCGCCGCCGATCACCTACTCGTCCTGGAGCAGGCCCTGGCGCAGATCCCGGACCGGTGGCGCAGCAAGAACGTCCTCATCCGCGCTGACGGCGCGGGCTACTCCCACGCCCTCATCAGCGCGCTTTCCACCCAGGGCCTGAGGTTCTCCGTCGGCTACCCCGTGACCGAAGCGGTCCGAGACGCCATCAAGCTCATCCCCAAGCACGCCTGGACATCGGCGAACAACGCCGACGGTGGCCTGCGGGAGCACGCCGACGTCGTCGAGGTCACCGGGATGCTCGACCTGAGTCGCTGGATGAGCACCTGCCCGGGGATGCGGGTCATCGTCCGCCGCGAACTGCCGCACCCCGGCGCGACCCTGGACGGAGATCCGCGACGGCTACCGGTATCAGGCCTTCACCACCAACACCCCCCGCGGACAGCTCGCGTTCCTGGAGGTGCGGCACCGCGCCCACGCCCGCGTTGGAGACCGCATCCGGCGCCGGCAAGGACACCGGCGTCGGACACCTGCCCTCCCGGCACACCCACATCAACTAGGTCTGGCTCGAGCTCGCCCTGATCGCCGCGGCCCTACTCGCCCTGGCGCAGACGATGCTGCTCACCGACCAGCCCGAGCTGCACCGGGCCGAGCCCAAGACCCTGCGCTGCCGGCTACTCCACACCGCTGCCCGCATCACCAGGGGCCAGCGCAAGGTCTTCCTGCGCCTGGCAGAGCACTGGCCCTGGGCCCTCGCCCTAGCCGAAGCCTTCACCCGCCTGCGGCTCATCCCGCTCCCGGCCTGACGGCCAGCCCAACCGCGTCCCAGCCACCCAGACGATCACGGAGACACCGGCCACCGCGCCGGCACACCGTCATGCCCCAACCCGCCAACAGACAACTCCCATGATCATCACGGTCAGTTCAGGGCCCTACTGAAACATCAGGGCTAGGCGGCCGCGCTGTGATCGACGAGGCGGACTCCCGATTGAATCTCCCGAGGAACATCCGTCGTGTGTGGCCCTCGCGAGCCAGCCACCCAGACCCTTCGGGCACCCGGCCGGCCTTCCCCGCCAAGAATCTTCATGATCGTTTGTCACCGGGTCCCCTCTGACCGCACCTACCTAAGGGTGTAGGGCGAGGTAGACAGCAGCGCCCCTCACCGAGAGGCGCGGCGCATGGACCTTCGCAGCGGCACAAGCT
>JAYTHM010000472.1:0-10465 GCA_043732645.1 Frankiales bacterium | reverse complement strand
AGCAGCGCATCCCCCCAACGAAGGTCTGTCACCAGCCGCACCCGGGGGTCGATCCCCCGCCAGGGGGCACTCGCGCCGTCGGGGCCGCACAGCCACAGCCGCCCTAGATCGAACCCCGCGGAGCAGGCCACCTCTACGGTGCGCTCCGCCGTACCTGGGCCCTTGAGGTCCAGGGACAGGTCGAAGTCGGTGCCACACCGGGCGAAGAGCTCGGCGAGTGCCAGCGGCGCGACCCGCTCCTGTTGGGGCGGCCCGTGCGACAGCGCCGCCTCCCCGTCCAGAATCTACACGTCGGACTCCAGCCCGCACGCAGCACTGGCGAAGGCTCCGGTGAAGGCCTCCAGCGAGTTCTCTGGCGCACCGCCCATCCCACCGCGATGGGCGAAACCGAGCATGTCAGTCTGCGAGCGTCTCGCCTTCGGCTGGGACCTTGAAGTCCGGCGGCGGCTCACTGGACCAGGTCGTGGTGATCGAGCGGGCCGCGTGGAAGCGGTCGACCTCGTCGAGGACGCTGTGCCTGCGCAGCAACGGGACGGCGATAGCCGCCGCCACGACGACGAGGGCGAGGATGACGATGTAGAGCACCTGAGGTTGTCCTTCCGGACCGGCTGGTCCCCCCTGGACGTCTCAAGACTAGAAGAACTCCTGAGGGGAGTAGACCCCCCAGACCTCGCGGAGGGCGTTGCAGACCTCTCCGACTGTGGCAAGGGCGCGAAGGGCGTCCTTCATGGGGTAAAGGACGTTGTCGGTGCCGACAGCCGCCTTCTTCATGGCCTCGAGAGCCGCGTCGACCGCCGGCTGGTCGCGGCGCGCTCGCAGGTCCGCGAGCCGCGCCGTCTGGTCCGCCTCGATGCTCGGGTCGACCCGGAGCGGGTCGTAGCGCTCCTCGCTGTCGGCCTTGAACCTGTTGAGCCCCACCACGATCCGCTCGCCGGAGTCGATGCCCTTGGCGACCTCGTAGGCGGACAGCTCGATCTCGGTCTTTTGGAAGCCCCGCTCGATCGCGGCGACCGCACCGCCGAGCTCCTCGATCTTGGCCATCAGCGCCCGCGCGCCCTTCTCGACCTCGTCGGTCATCGCCTCCATGACATAGGAGCCGGCGAACGGGTCGACGGTGGCCGTGACATCTGTCTCATAGGCCAGCACCTGCTGGGTGCGCAGCGCGAGCGTGGCGGCTTTGACGGTGGGCAGCGCGATCGCCTCGTCGAAGGAGTTGGTGTGCAGCGACTGGGTGCCGCCGAGGACGGCCGCAAGGCCCTGGATCGCGACACGAACCAGGTTGACCTCCGGCTGCTGCGCGGTGAGCTGCACCCCAGCCGTCTGCGTGTGGAACCGCAGCATCAGCGACTTCGGGTCCTTGGCACCGAACTCGTTCCTCATGACGTCGGCCCAGATCCGGCGGGCCGCCCGGAACTTCGCGACCTCCTCCAGCAAGGTCGTGCGCGCGACGAAGAAGAACGCGAGCCGGGGGCCGAAGTCGTCGACGTCCTGGCCGCTGGCGACAGCCGCCCGGACGTACTCGATGCCGTCGGCCAGGGTGAAGGCGATCTCCTGTGTAGGCGTCGCCCCGGCCTCGGCCATGTGGTAGCCGGAGATCGAGATGGTGTTCCACTTGGGGATCTCGGTGCGGCAGTACTCGAAGATGTTGGTGATCAGCCGCAGCGATTGCCCCGGCGGGTAGATGTAGGTGCCGCGGGCGATGTACTCCTTCAGCACGTCGTTCTGGATGGTCCCCGTGATGGCCGACCCGGGGATGCCGTTCTCCTCCGCGACCAGCTGGTACATCAGCAGCAGGACCGACGCTGGCGCGTTGATCGTCATCGACGTCGACACCTCATCGAGCGGGATCTGGTCGAACAGGATCCGCATGTCCTCGAGGCTATCGATCGCCACGCCGACCTTGCCGATCTCGCCGTGCGCCACCGGGTCGTCGGAGTCGTAACCCATCTGGGTCGGCAGGTCGAAGGCCACGCTCAGCCCTCCGGTGCCCTGGGCCACCAGGTGCCGGTAGCGCTCGTTCGACTCCTTCGCGGTCCCGAACCCAGCGTACTGGCGCATGGTCCAGGGACGGCCGGTGTACATCGACCGGTAGGCGCCGCGGGTGAAGGGGTAGGAACCTGGGGTCCCCAGCCGCTCCTCGAGTCCCGGCGCGAGGTCATCCGCGGTGTAAAGCGGCTGGATGGTGAACCCTGACTCGGACTCGCGCGTCATGCCTGACTCCTTCGCGGACAACTCGTGTTCCGCAGCCTACGGAGACGGGGTCGAGGACGTGATGACGGGCCTGCGCGTCCGGTCGATACGCCAGGTGACAACCCTCACACATTCCAAGTCGCTGCCACGTTTCCGCGTCGTTACCCTTACTGAGTGACCGCGGTAAGCGGTTACCAGCATCCCACCTCTGGAGGACGCCGGCATGGCCAAGGCTCCCGCCGGGACGCTCTACCGCGGACGCGAGGGCATGTGGTCCTGGGTCGCGCACCGCGTCACCGGTGTCCTTATCTTCTTCTTTTTGTTTGCGCACGTCCTCGACACCGCGCTGGTCCGCGTCTCCCCCGACTCCTACGACCGCATCATCGACACCTACAAGACGCCGATCGTGAACGTCATGGAGTTCGGGCTCGTAGCCGCCGTGCTCTTCCACTCGCTCAACGGGCTGCGGATCATGGCCATCGACTTCTGGGAGAAGGGCCCCCGCTTCCAAAAGCAGATGACCGTCGCCGTCGTCTCGCTCTGGGCGATCCTGGTAGCCGGCGCCGCCTACCCGATCCTGGATCACACCGTCCGCTCGCTGTTCGGGAGCAACTCGTGACCGCGACCCTTCCCGATGTGGGGTCGGCAGGGCTGTCGATCGAGGTCCCGCGCGCCCGGCGTACCCGCTCGAAGGGGTCGCGGACGAACTTTGAGATGTACTCGTGGATCTTCATGCGGATGAGCGGACTGCTGCTCATCGTCCTCGTGCTCGGCCATCTGCTGATCATGAACGTCCTCGACGGCGGCGTGCAGCGGATCAACTTCGGCTTCGTCGCGGGCCGCTGGGCATCGCCGTTCTGGCGCACCTGGGACCTCTCGCAGCTCTGGCTCGCGGAGTTGCACGGCACCAACGGACTCCGCACGATCATCAACGACTACGCCGTGCGCGACGCCTCGCGCTTCTGGCTGAAGATGCTGCTCTACACCTCCGCCTTCTTGGTGCTGGTGCTAGGAACGCTGGTTATCTTCACCTTCGACCCGAGCATCAAGTAGGTCTGACATGGTTTCGTTCCACAAATACGACACGGTCATCGTCGGCGCCGGTGGCGCCGGAATGCGAGCGGCGCTAGAGGCCGGCAAGCGCTCACGCACCGCCGTGCTCACCAAGCTCTACCCAACGCGCTCCCATACCGGTGCGGCCCAGGGCGGCATGTGCGCCGCCCTGGCCAATGTCGAGGAAGACAACTGGGAGTGGCACACCTTCGACACCATCAAGGGCGGTGACTACCTGGTCGACCAGGACGCAGCCGAGGTGATGTGCAAGGAGGCCATCGACGCGGTCCTGGACCTCGAAAAGATGGGTCTGCCGTTCAACCGCACCCCCGAGGGCCGCATCGACCAGCGGCGCTTCGGTGGTCACACTCGCAACCACGGCGAGGCCGCTGTACGACGTTCCTGCTTCGCTGCCGACCGCACCGGCCACATGATCTTGCAAACGCTCTTCCAGCAGTGCGTCAAGGAGGGCATCGAGTTCTTCAACGAGTACTACGTCCTTGACCTGCTCATGAACGGCGGCGCCACCGCGGGCGTCGTCGCCTACGAGCTCGCGACGGGCGAGATTCACGTCTTCCAGGCCAAGGCAGTGCTGTTCGCGACCGGCGGCTACGGCAAGGTCTTCAAGGTGACCTCAAACGCCCACACCCTCACCGGTGACGGCATGGGAATTATCTACCGAAGGGGTATCCCGCTGGAGGACATGGAGTTCTACCAGTTCCACCCGACCGGCATCTGGAAGATGGGGATCCTTCTGACCGAAGGCGCCCGCGGTGAAGGGGGCGTCCTGCGCAACAAGGACGGTGAGCGCTTCATGGAGCGTTACGCCCCCACGATCAAGGACCTTGCGCCGCGCGACATGGTCGCCCGGGCGATCTACACCGAGATCCGCGCTGGCCGCGGCTGCGGGCCCGCAGCTGACCATGTGTTCCTTGACCTGACGCACCTGCCGCCGGAGCAGCTCGACGCGAAGCTCCCCGATATCACCGAGTTCGCCCGTACCTACCTCGGCATCGAGCCCTATACGGACCCGATCCCGATCCAGCCGACCGCGCACTACGCGATGGGCGGCGTGCCCACCAACATCGAGGCGCAGGTCCTACGCAACAACACCGACATCGTGCCGGGACTGTTTGCGGCCGGCGAGGTCGCGTGCGTCTCCGTGCACGGCGCCAACCGCCTCGGCACCAACTCGCTGCTCGACATCAACGTGTTCGGTCGGCGCGGCGGGCTCTCCGCTGCTGCGTACGCGAACTCGCTCGCCGCGCACGTCGACCTGCCGGACAATCCGGTGGGTGAAGTAGAGGCCCTGCTCCAGCGGCTGCGCGAGGGTGGCGGCACCGAGAACGTCGCTGCCATCCGGTCCGAGCTGCAAGAGACGATGGACGCGAACGCGTCGGTCTACCGCACCGAGGAGACCCTCAAGCAGGCCGAGGTCGACATCGCCGGCCTCAAGGCGCGCTACGTCAACGTCGGTGTCTGCGACCGTGGTCTGCGCTACAACACCGAACTGCTCGAGGCCGTCGAGCTGGGCTTCCTGCTCGACCTGGCCGAGGTGATGGTGGTGTCCGCCAAGGCCCGCAACGAGTCCCGCGGTGGCCATTTCCGCGAGGACTACCCGCACCGCGACGACGTCAACTTCATGCGTCACACGATGGCCTACAAGGAGGGCAGCGACATCCGCCTCGACTACAAGCCCGTCGTCCAGACCCGCTACCAGCCGATGGAGCGTAAGTACTGATGCAATCAGTGACAAGAGGACAGCTGAGATGACTGTCACGGAGGAGCGTCCCGCCGTCGAGGTGGCGGACCACCAGCGGCTCGTGACGTTAAAGATCCGGCGCTACGACCCCGAGCTTGACCCGGAGGCCAACTGGCAGGAGTTTCACGTCCCCGTCGAGAAGGGTGACCGCCTGCTCGACGCCCTGCACCACGTCAAGTGGTACCTCGACGGATCGCTGACCTTTCGCCGCTCCTGTGCGCATGGCGTCTGCGGTTCGGATGCGATGCGTGTCAACGGCGTCAACCGGCTGGCCTGCAAGGTCCTGGTCAAGGACCTCGCAGGTCGAGATGGCGACACCATTACGGTGGAGCCAATCAAGGGGCTCGCCGTCCTGAAGGACCTCGTCGTCGATATGGACCCGTTCTTCGAGGCCTTCAAGAGTATCAAGCCGTTCCTCATCACCTCCGGCAATGAGCCGACCCGCGAGCGGCTGCAGTCGGCCGAGGACCGGGCCCGCTTCGATGACACGACCAAGTGCATCATGTGCGCAGCCTGCACCACGGCCTGTCCGGTGTTCTGGAACGACGAGGCCTACTTCGGACCGCAGGCGATCGTCATGGCGCACCGCTTCATCTTCGACAGCCGCGATGAAGGCGCTGACGAGCGGCTCGAGATCCTTAACGAGAAGGAGGGCGTCTGGCGCTGCCGGACGACCTTCAACTGCACCGACGCGTGTCCGCGCGGGATTCAGGTCACCAAGGCCATCCAGGAGGTCAAGCGCGCCCTGATCTTCCGCAAGGTCTGAGCCGCGCCACCCGTCCCGGGGACCGACATCAAGGACCGTTCCGGTATCGTCTCGCCATCATGCGGACCCCTCGAGGCCTTCTGGTCATTGTCGGCCTGCTCCTTGCGCTGCTCCTGACTGTGCCCCAGGCGGCTGCTGACGCCCCGGTCACGGTGGGCGGCGAACAGCTCGCCGGCCAGGGCGTCGTCGTGGCCACCGATGCCCCCGCGTTACCGCCGACGCTGGCCTCGGGTTGGCTTGTTGGCGACCTGACGACCGGCGACGTGCTAGCCGCGAAGGACCCGCACGGCCGCTTCGCGCCCGCCAGCACGCTCAAGGTGCTCACGGCAGAGACCCTGATCCCCCTTCTTGACCCGAAGCGGATCGTCATGCCGACCTGGGAGGACGTCAACGTCGACGGCTCCAAGGTGGGACTCATGAACACTTTGCGCTACCGCACGTCGGAGCTGTTCACGGCCATGCTGGTGGTCTCAGCAAACGACGCTGCCAACACGCTGGCGACCGCCAACGGCGGCATCCCTAAGACGGTCCGGCAGATGAACGCCGAAGCGGCGCGGCTGCGGGCCCTGGACACCCATGCCGTCAACGCCAACGGTCTCGACGACCCACAACAGCTCACGAGTGCCTACGACCTTGCGCTGATCGGCCGTGCCGCGATGCAGTTGCCCGACTTCCGCACGTACGTTGCCACGAAGCACTCCTCGGTGCGGAGCGTGGGGCGGACCCGGATCGCGATCAGCAGCCACGACAAGCTGCTGTATAACTACCCCGGCGCGATCGGCATCAAGAACGGCTACACCGTCAAGGCACGTGCGACGTTCGTCGGCGCGGCCACGCGCGGCGGCCACACCCTCATCGTGACCCTGCTGCGCACCGAGCCTCGCTACTGGCCCGAGGCGGCAGCCCTGCTCGACTGGGGCTTTGCCGCGACCAACGCCCATGTGACGCCCGTCGGGACCCTGGTGGGGCCGGTCGGTACGGACACCGCGAGTCCTGAGCCAAGCGCAGCCGCTGCCTCCCAGGCCGCCCCTGCCCCCCTGTCGACCACCGGGGAAGGTAGCCTACCCCTGCTCCCTGCAGGGATCGTCGGTGGCGGGGTCGCCGTTCTCGCAGGGAGCCTGCTGCGCGGCCGCTCACGCAACCGGCGCGGGAGGCTCACCCTGCCCAAGCTGTAGGTCAGAGCCGGCTGGTTGGACCAGCGCGAGCGCGAGGTCGTTCAGCGGCGCAGCAGGCCTTGAACGGTCCGTAGGCCGTAGACCGCCACCGCCACCACCACGGCGAAGCCGGTGGCGGCGATGACCCTGGCAGCCCGCTGGACCTGCTGCGCCCCCGCCGGTACGACGAGCTCCTGGGTCCGCGTGCGCGGCAGAATCGGGGTCTCCCGAGACCCCGGGAGCTGCGTGAGCTCCGTGGGAGCCGCTTCCTGCAGCTTCTGCCACGAGCGTTGCATCGGGTCCTCCTCGGGGGCCGGCTGAGGAGAGGCTGTCACGGCGAAGGCCGCTGCGTACAGGACCAGGCGAGAGATGAGATTGAGAAACAACAGCAGACCGATCACGACCGCGAATATGCCGTACGTCGCCTCGCCCTTACGGGTCGTGTGCTGCACATAGAAGGCACCGACGAGCTTGAGCAGGCCGAATCCCACGGCCCCGAACACTGCGCCCTCCAGGACCTGCCGGAAGGGCGCCTGGACCCGGGCGAGCCGCAGGAACAGGAACAGGAACAAAGCCACGTCAGCGAGGGCGGCCAGGGCGATGCCCAACACCTTGGTGAAAGCCACAGCCGCGCTGGTCTTGTCGACTCCGGTCTGGGACAGGACAAGGGCCGGGCCGCTGCCCGCGAGCCCGGTGACGAAGACCGACGCGGAGATAGTGGCGATCAGACCGAGGAGGGCGGCGATATCGACGAGCTTGCGAAGCACGAGGTTGCGGGACGTGGTGGGACGATGCCAGATGGCACGAATCGCCGAACGCAGTGCGTCGATCCAGCCCAGGCCGGCCAACAGCAGACCGGCGACGCCGAGCAGCCCCGCCGTACCGGCGTTCCTGCCGATCGTGGTGCTGATCGTGGTGACCAGTTCCTTCGGGAGGTAGCTCGACAGGCCGGACTGCACGTCGGCTGCGGCGGAGTCGCCGTTAACCTGCCGAAAGACGTAGATGGCGAGCAGCAGGATCGGGAACAGCGACAGGAACCAGTAGTAGGCGACCGCCGCAGCCAGCCGGTCACCGGTGTCGGCCTGGTAACGGGTGTAGGTACGGACGACGTGGTCGAGCAGTGGAAGGCGCTGTCGGAGCCGGGTGATCACGTGCAGTTCCTACCCCAGCAGCTTGGGAGGAAGCGCAGGAACCGGGCGCGGAACCCGAACGGGAAGTCCCGCTGGGACCGCCACACCGAGTCACCGCCCTGCTCGAACGGCGAGAGCGGCCCGAAGGTGCCACCGCCGCGCAGGCCCCGGTGCGAGGCCGTCATCGGCTAGCTCGTCGGCAGCAGGCCGATCCGCTCCCGCACCTGCGTCATCGTCACCGATGCCACCTCCCGCGCCCGGGCCGCCCCGTGCTTGATGACCTCGTCGAGGTAGTCGGGATCGGCGACCAGCTCGGCAAAGCGCTGCCGGATCGGAGCAAACTGCCCGAGGACTGCCTCGGCCACGGCCGCCTTGAAGTCGCCGTAGCCCTTGCCCTCGAACTGCACCTCGAGGTCGGGAACAGCCGTGCCGGTAGCCACTGACAGGATCGTCAGCAGGTTGCTAATGCCAGGCTTGGTGTCGGCGTCGTAGGTGACCTCGCGTCCGGCGTCCGTGACGGCGCTCTTCACCTTCTTCACGGTCGCCCTGTCGTCCTCGATCACCCACAGGGTGCCCGGGCCGCCCTTCGAGGTGCTCATCTTCGCGGTTGGCTCCTGCAGGTCTTTGATGCGCTCGGCGGTCTTCTGCACATAGGGGTCCGGGACCGTGAACGTGGCGCCGTACCGATGGTTGAAGCGTTGGGCCAGGTCGCGGGTGAGCTCGAGGTGCTGCCGCTGGTCCTCACCGACGGGCACCCGGTTGGCCTGGTAGAGCAAGATGTCGGCGGCCTGCAGGATCGGGTAGTTGAACAAGCCGACGTTGCCGCCGCCCTTGTCCTTGAACTGCGTCATCCGGCTGGCCTCACCGAAGCCGGTCAGGCACGACATCACCCAGCCAAGCTCGGCGTGCTCGGGCAGGTGGCTCTGCAGGAACAGTGCGCTGCGGTCCGGGTCGACCCCCATGGCAAGCAGCTCGGCGATGAGCTTTCTGGTCTGCGCCCGGAGCTTCGCCGGGTCCGGCGTGATGGTCAGGGAGTGCAGGTCGGCGATGAAGTAAAAACACTCGTTCTCGTCCTGCATCGAGGCCCAGTACCGCACCGCCCCGAGATAGTTGCCGAGATGCTTGCCCACACCTGTCGGCTGGATCCCGGAGAGCACACGCGGTCGAGAGGACATACCTGCCAGTCTCTCAGAGCCGGGACCTAGTCTTCACCGCATGTACGACGTGGCGGTGGTCGGCGCTGGTCCGGCAGGTGCGGCGGCTGCGCTCAGCGCGCTGCGCTCCCGTCCGGGCGCCCGGATCCTGCTGCTGGACCGCAGCGACTTCCCACGCGACAAGTCATGCGGGGACGGGATCGCGCCGCACGCGCTGGACGAGCTGGCCCGCCTCGGGGCAGCGCACGTCCTCGCCGACCGCGCACCGATCTCCCGGCTGCGACTGGTCTCCCCGCGAGGGGTCGAGGCCGTGTCGACACTGCGACGCCCCGACGTGGTCCTACCCCGAACCGTGTTCGACGCAAGGCTGGTCGCGAGCGCCGTCGAGCGCGGAGCCGAGCTCCGACGGCACACCGTTCGGTCGCTGGAGCTGCGGCCGGACCGGGTCGTGCTGGACGGCTCGATCGAGGCCCGCGTGATCGTCGGCGCGGACGGGGCCAACGGCGTCACCCGCCGGCTGCTGGGCCTCCCACGTCAGAAGGCCTCGACTGTAGCCGTCGCTGTCCGGGGCTACATCCGCTATCCGACAAGCGATCCCGAGCAGCTGATCGTGATGGACGGCCGCGACTGGCCGGCCTATGCGTGGCGGTTCGACGCCGGGGACGGCACCGCCAACGTCGGGTTCGGGATGCTTCTGTCGCACCTGGCCGCCCTCGACCACGGCAAGGACGCCCTGCAATCCCGGCTCGTGGAGCTGCTGCCCGAGGCTGCGGGGGCCGAGCGCCTCCGGTCCCACCACCTGCCGCTGTCCACGGCTCGCCCGGTGCAGCCGGCCGGGCGGGTGCTGCTTGCCGGCGACGCTGCTTCGCTGGTCAACCCGCTGACCGGTGAGGGGATCTTCTACGCCCTGTTGTCCGGTCGCCTGGCTGGAGCGGCCGCGGTCGGCGGGGGCGACGCGGGGTCGTCCTACCGGGGTGCGTTGGGACGGGAGCTGGGAAGGCACCTGCGCCACACGACCCTGCTCTCCCGGCTGGTGGCCAGTCCGCGGGTACTCGAGGGGGGGGTTCGCACAGCGGCCCGGTCGATGCCCGCGATGGACGCCCTGGTCGAGGTTGGCCTCGGTCGGGGCCTGATCACGGCACCGCTCGTGCGCGCGATGGCGGGGGAGGTCGTCCGCAAGCTCAGGCGTTGAGGACCTGGCGGACAACCCTGGCCTCGGCGGCGGCCAGGTGGACGAGCTGATCGGCGATGAAGGA
>JAYTHM010000471.1:0-3203 GCA_043732645.1 Frankiales bacterium | reverse complement strand
GGACCATCGGGAGCAGGACCGTCGCGAGGCGGCAGCGGAGCTGCGCCGTGACGCGCTCGCCTTGAGCGTGCGCCTTTCCGAACGTGGGAATCAGCAGGGCGGCAGTGTGCGGTCCTCGATGGTGGACCTGACCGTGGATGCCGGCGACAAGGAGTTCACCGTGCTGTCGGCGCGGCTGGACCGGCCCGAGTGGATGCCACCCGTGCTCGAGGGTCGGTCGCAGAAAAGCCATGACCTGGTGTTCAGCTTGTCCGAGCCCTGCAGGGACGTCGCCTCCGCTGTTCCTCTGGCTGCAGTGCTGCTGCGCGTCCAGGTCGAGGCCGCGAAAGTCCTTACGCGGCCACTGGACGTCGACGGATAGGAGCTGTTGCAGGCCCCTCGTCGTGACTGCGGCCTGGCCGGGGTCGCCGATTCGTTGTCGTCCTCGGTCACGACTGCGCGGCGCAGCGGGGACGCTGTGCTGCTGGACCTGCTCGTGAGCAACGGCTCCGTCGAGCCAGCGACCCTAACCTGGGTGGGCGTCACCGACGCTCGGGTCACGGTCGCGTCGGGCCTCCCGTTGCCGCTCGCGCCCTTGGTCGAGGGAGTACCGGCCAAGGAGCAGGTCGTGCACCTGGTCGTGCGCTTCGACCGTTGCCCGATCGTGGCGCCCGGGCAGGACCTGCAGCTGGACCTGATGTTGGGCGTCCGGGACGCGCCGGGCCACGACCTGACTCCCGGCCTGTCCGACGACCGCACCGTGCAGCTGCTCACGAGGCTGGTCGCCGACCGCTGCCGCTGACGCTCAGGCCACCGGCTGGGTGAGGTGCGGCTGCCAAGTGGCTGTGACCGGAGGGAGCCGTGCCCAACAGCCAGGACCGGCGCGCGTGGAGGGCGCGGGCCGGTCCTGCGCTGTTGGGCAGGCGGGGTACGGCGGGTCAGCTGGCGGCTGAGGTCCCCAGGGTGACGCGGACGGTGCGGGTGCTGCCATCCCTGCTCAAGGTGAGCGTGACTGTGGTGTTCGGGTCGTGTGAGCGGATCGCGACGATCAGGGTGTCGGCGTCGGGGATGCGCCGGTCGTCGACCTTGATGACCACGTCGCCGGTCTGGATGCCGGCCGTGGACGCGGGGCCGTTGCCGGTGACACCGGTGATGGTCGCTCCGAGGCCAGGTGCGCCGTCGGTCGTGCCGCGGGCGTCCTTCACCGATACGCCGATCTGGGAGTGGACGCCGTGGCCGGTGCTGATGAGCTGGTCGGCGATCTTCGCTGCGGCGTCGGACGGGATGGCGAAGCCGACCCCGATGCTGCCGCTCTGCGAGCCCCCGGAGGAGCTGCCGCCGGTGGTCGCGATGGCACTGTTGATCCCGACGACGGCGCCGGCAAGGTTGACGAGGGCGCCACCAGAGTTGCCGGGGTTGATCGCGGCGTCGGTCTGGACGGCGTCGAAGACTGCTTGTGATGAATTGCTGTCACCTGTGCGCACTGGGCGGTGCAGGGTGGACACGATGCCCTGCGTGACCGTGTTCGACAGGCCAAGGGGAGCACCGACCGCGAGGACGGCCTGGCCAACCTTGAGGCTGTCGGCACTGGCGAAGGTCGCCGCCTTGAGGTTCGTCACACCATTGACCTTGAGCACAGCAAGGTCGTCGGAAGGATCGGTCCCGACGATCGTCGCGGGCACCGTCTTACCGTCGCTGAGCGTGATGTGCACCGAGCCGCCATTGACGGCTGCGGCCACGACGTGGTTATTGGTGAGGACGTAGCCCTCGGACCGGATGATGATCCCCGAGCCGGTGTCGGACTGCGCTGACGAGACTCCGAACTGGTTGCTCGCCTGGCCGGTGACTTCGACGGTCACAACACTGGGGCTGATGATCGACGCTGCCGACTCAGGCGTGCCCTTGACCGTGCTGCTCGGCAGGTCCTGAACGCTGGTCCTGGTCAGGCCGGTCCCGGCCACGACAGTCCCGGAGGTGGAGCCGTTGTCGTTCAAGGCTGTGGCCACGGCCCCACCGGCGCCTCCGCCGACGACCAGCGCGAGCGCGAGCGCGAGCAACCATGGCGTCACGGGGCGCTTGCGACGGGGCGCGGTCGGGCTGCTCACGGGAGGGATCGGCGGTGCCGGTGGCGGCTCCTGCGGGAGCACCGCGGTCGCACCGGGCTGCGACCACCAGGGCGGGTTGGGCATCTGCGTCGATTCGGTCATAACCTCAGTCTCTCCTCATTCCTGGGGGTTTGCTGTGAACGAGGTCGGACCTCCCTGGGAAAGCTCCGCCAGCTGGTGGCGATCGTGAGCCGCGGGGTGTCCCGGTAGCCTGAGCGAGGGCCGATAACCCCTGAGAGGCCCGGGCGCTTCATGGCGCGACCGGGCCTTCAGTGCTCTGGAAACGGTCCTGCGACTTCGAGGAAGGGTCAGCATGCGCGCGCTGCTGCTCGAGAACGTGCACGACGACGCCGCCTTTGCGCTGCGCGACGCCGGTTTCGACGTCGAGCGGCTTGACCACGCGCTCAGTGAGGACGATCTGATGGCCGCGCTCGCAGGCGTGCACGTGCTCGGTCTGCGCTCCAACACCACGCTCACCGCGCGAGCCCTGGCTGTAGCGCATGACCTGCTCGCCGTCGGTGCGTTCTGCATCGGGACCAACCAGATCGACCTGCCCGCCACGCTCGAGCGGGGCGTTGCGGTCTTTAACGCTCCCTTCTCCAACACCCGCAGTGTGGTCGAGCTCGCCCTGTCGGAGCTGATCGCCCTCACCCGCCGGCTGACCGACAAGAACGCCGACATGCACGCGGGAGTCTGGGACAAGAGTGCCGTCGGCAGCCATGAGGTCAGGGGGCGCAGACTCGGCATCGTGGGCTACGGCAACATCGGGTCTCAGCTCTCCGTCCTCGCCGAGGCCCTCGGCATGCGGGTGCTGTTCTTCGACACGACCGACCGCTTGGCGCTGGGCAACGCCCGCCGGTGCGGCACACTCGACGAGCTGCTTCAGGAGTCCGATGTCGTCTCGCTCCACGTCGACGGTCGCTCTTCCAACAGCGGCATCTTCGGCGTGGACCAGTTTGCCAGGATGCGGCGCGGCTCGATCTTCCTCAACCTCTCCCGCGGGTTCGTCGTCTCCCACGAGGCGCTGCGCGACTGCATCGAGAGCGGGCACATCGCCGGAGCTGCGGTCGACGTGTTCCCGGTGGAGCCCAAAGCCAAGGGGGAGGAGTTCGTCAGCGT
>JAYTHM010000470.1:0-3205 GCA_043732645.1 Frankiales bacterium | reverse complement strand
ATTCATCTGGAAGGCCACCACCGAAAACATCATCGCCAAGGTCCAACGTGGCCGCGCCGCACTCACCCGCCAGACCAATACCAAGACAGACCACTAGGTACTTGACGCGAGGACGTCGACCGCCACAACGGGGTCGACGTCCTCGCGTGTTTGCCGTAGACCGACAGATCCTTGCCGTAGCCGGACTGCTGCCGTGGGGCATCTCGGCAACCAGCAAGATGTGGTGCTGACTTACACGCAACCGACGGTGAGGCCCCTTGCCTATCCGCATTGCCCTGCCGTGGATGGTGGTCCGCACGATCTCGTCGTCCTGCCGCAGGCCGGCGTTGAAGTAGCCGGCCATCGCGATCCCCTCAGCGGCGACCTCGAGGCCGGCTTCCTCGAAGACCACGACCGGCGCCTCACCGCCGAGCTCCACGTGCGCGCGCTTGAGGCTGCAAACCACGTTCAAGGCGCCTGGAGGCAGGAGCTCCCCGTCCGTGCGGCGCTTGTCGCACGGCTACATCCTCCTTGTCCGACAGCGGTGCCCTAGACCTCGCCGGTGGGATCGACCAGGTCGGTGGTGGCGCCGTTCGCCGCCGCAACGAGATGACCCAGAATGACGTTGTCGACGCTGGTCACAGCACCTCCCAGGCGCGCGTCAGGACGTCCCTCAACGTCTGCTCGATCAGATCGAAGTGTTCCTGGCCGCACCCAAGTGGTGGTGCCAGCTGGACCACGGGGTCCCCACGGTCGTCGGCACGGCAGTACAGACCTGCCTCGAAGAGCGCCTTCGACAGGAACCCCCGCAGCAGCCGCTCGGACTCCTCGTCGTTGAAGGTCTCCTTGGTGGCCTTGTCCTTGACGAGTTCGATGCCGTAAAAGAACCCGTCGCCCCGCACATCGCCGACGATCGGCAGGTCGTACAGCTTCTCCAGCGTGGTGCGGAAGGCCTTCTCGTTGTCAAGGACATTGGCCAGCAGGCCATCCCGCTCGAAGATGTCGAGGTTCTCCATGGCGACCGCCGAGCTGACGGGGTGACCTCCGAACGTGTAGCCGTGAGCGAACGACGCGGTGCCCTTGAGGAAGGGCTGCATGAGCCGCTCGCTGGCGATCATCGCCCCGATCGGGCTGTACCCGGAGGTCAGACCCTTGGCGCACGTGATGATGTCGGGCACGTAGTCGTACTTCTCGCAGCCGAACATCGTGCCGAGCCGGCCGAACGCGCAGATCACCTCGTCGGAGACAAGCAGCACGTCGTGGCGGTCGCAGATCTCGCGCAACCGCTGGAAATAACCGGGCGGGGGCGGGAAGCAGCCCCCAGAGTTCTGCACGGGTTCGACGAAGACGGCGGCGACCGTGTCCGGTCCCTCCATCTCGATGGCGATCTCAATCTGATCGGCCGCCCAGCGCCCGAACGCTTCGAGGTCGTCGCCGTGCTCCGGCGCCCGGTAGAAGTTGGTGTTCGCCGCCTTGTGCGCACCCGGCACGAGCGGCTCGAAGTACATCTTCGCTTCGGGGATGCCCGTAATGGCGAGCGCGCCCTGGGGCGTGCCGTGATAGGCGATCGAGCGGCTGATGACCTTGTGCTTCATCGGCTTGCCGGTGAGCTTGAAGTACTGCTTGGCCAGCTTCCAGGCGGACTCGACGGCCTCACCACCGCCCGTGGTGAAAAAGACCCGGTTCAGGTCGCCGGGCGCGAGGTAGGCAAGGCGCTCCGCGAGCTGGATCGCCTCGGGGTGGGCATAGGACCAGAGCGGGAAGAAGGCCAGCTCCGAGGCCTGCTTGGCCGCGGCCTGCGCGAGCTCGACGCGACCGTGCCCTGCTTGAACGACGAACAGCCCCGACAGGCCGTCGAAGTACTTGCGGCCCTTGCTGTCCCAGATCCACGGCCCGTCGCCCTTGACGATCACCGGCACCTGACCGCCGGCCTCATAGGTGGAGTGCCTGCTGAAGTGCATCCAGAGGTGGTCACGTGCCGAGTTCGACAGTGCCTCCTCGTCAAGGCGCTGCCACAGCTGCGGGTTGGTCGAGGTGGCGGGAGTGACTGTCATTTCGGTGTCCTTCTGCTCAGACGTACGTCAGGCGGCATGCAGGTCGAGGGTGGTGAACGGCAGGTCGTGCGCGTCGGCGACAGGTGCAGAAAGCAGGGCACCGCCAGAGGTGCTCAGACCAGCGGCGAGCGAGGCGTCGAGGGCGCAGGCTGCTTTCCACCCGTGGTCGGCCAACTGCATGACGTACGACAGCGTGACGTTGGTCAAGGCGTAGGTAGAGGTGTGCGGCACGGCGCCTGGCATGTTGGCCACGCAGTAGAGCAACGAGTCGTGGATGCGGAACACGGGGTCGGCGTGGGTGGTCGGACGGGTGTCCTCGAAGCAGCCACCCTGGTCCACGCTGATATCGACCAGCACCGAACCGGGCTTCATGCGGCGTACCAGGTCGTTGCTGACCAGCATCGGGGCCTTGGCTCCGGGCAGGAGCACCGCTCCGATCACCAGGTCCGCGTCGAGCACCGCGCGCTCGATCTCGAAAGCGTTCGACGCAACCGTCTGCAGACGTCCCTGGTAGATCCGGTCCACGTCGCGCAGTCGGGCGACGTTCTTGTCCAGCAGCACAACCGTGGCCTGCATGCCCATTGCGATGACCGCGGCGTTCAGGCCGGAGACGCCCGCGCCGAGCACCACCACCTTGGCGGCCTGCACCCCGGGCACGCCGCCCATCAGCACGCCGCGACCACCGGCGGCCCGCTCCAGGAAATGTGCCCCCGCCTGGGGGGCCATCCGGCCGGCAACTTCGGACATGGGAGCGAGCAGCGGTAGCGAGCGGTCCGGGAGCTGGACGGTCTCGTACGCGATGGACGTCGTCCCGGCTGCCAGCAGCGCGTCGGTGCACGGCAGCGAGGCGGCAAGGTGCAGGTAGGTGAACAGCACCTGGTCCGCCCGCAGCCGGGGGTACTCCTCCGCGATCGGCTCCTTGACCTTCAGGAGTAGGTCACCGAAGGCCCAGACCTCGTCGGCGCTGTCGAGCACCTTGGCTCCGGCTGCGATGAAGTCCTCGTCGGGGATCGAGCAGCCCTCTCCCGCGCCGCGCTGAACGGCCACCTCGTGCCCGTGCGCCACCAGCTCGTGGACCCCGGCCGGGGTGAGGGCGACGCGGTACTCGTGGGCTTTGACCTCGCTCGGCACACCTACGCGCATGAACGTGCCACTCCTCGGTCGTCGGATTG
>JAYTHM010000469.1:0-3207 GCA_043732645.1 Frankiales bacterium | reverse complement strand
CTGGACGCGGTACGGCACCCGGTCAGCCTAGGGTTACCGCCCGGAGCGGCACCTCGACGAGAGCCACACCGAGACGTTGTCTCACCACGCTTCCCGTTAAGCGATCCCCTGCGGCACGGTGTCGACCGGGCACCCGTGGTCGGACGACCTCACCGCGGCGGGTTCGGGTTACGGGACGGCGACCCACGGGCGAGGAGCCGTGACGGGCTGCTGGCGGTCCGTTCGCGAGTCTTCTGCGCTATGCCGATTCTCCGCGCGGGCGCGGAGCGACAAGGTCGGCTGGATCGATGGTGCTCAGTCTGAGCTCGGTGTTGGGATCCTCGCCGATGATGGTGACCTGGGCGTCGTCGATCTGGGTGACCGCCAGCAGACCGGGCCCGGTGACACCGGCGGGCAGGTCGTCGCTGAACAGGTTTAGAACGAGGATGTCTCGGCGTTCACCGTCAACATCGAGGGCCCTTACCTCCCACGGCGTGGCGCGGTCTGCGATCGCGGCCAGCAAGCGCTTGGAGATCTGCTCGTATCGGCTGTTCTCCGCCAGGCGCAGCCCTGAGATCCACACCCGATCCCCGGTCTCCGCCAAGACAGTGACCCAGGTGCCGTTGTGCAGGGTGCTGCGCATCTCGACCTGCGTGATCGGGTTCAGTCCAGCCTTGCCCAGTCCCCGTTCCAGGTTCCAGCCGCCCTGCCGCACGGCGTCGACAGCCGGTCCGGTGAGGGCGAAGAGCGGAAACGGGGGTCGTGCGGGCAGCGGGAAGAAGTGCACGTCGAACTTCCCCGGACCCGGTAGGGGCCATGCCGCGGCGGCACCGGAGAGGGGGTCGGAGCAGCCGAAGGACTCGGCCCACGTGTCACCGAACTTCGTGCGGGCGACAGACTGCTCGGCCCCGGCTCCGGCCAGGACGAGCAACCCGTAGTCCGCTGCGACCCGGGCCTCGGTCTGCCAGTCCGCATCCGGCGCCGGATCCTGCGGGTCGTCGCACCGTGCCTGCACGTTCGACAGCAGCTCGACCTCGGAGGTGCCCATCACGAGGCGAACCATCACGCCCTGCCGCGGCCGCCCACTCGGGAATTCCTCGCTCACCTGCTTCTTCGCGACCACGGCGCCACGCTAGGACACGCGGCATGCCGAACGACAGGAGCCACCACCACAAACACGACCTGCCACCACCCGACAACCAGACGACCGGTAAGCAAACCCGATGCGGTCAGCTCGGCCGGCCGCGGGCCGGACGGGACGAACCGTCCCGCAGGGGATCGTTGAGCGGGCCCGGCCGCGGCCATCGTGAGGGGTCGGCGAGCTTGGCCGCTTGGGAGGCACCTCATAGCGCGGCGGTGAACTCACTCAACGCTCAAAAATGGCTACGACCTCGGAGCGCACGACGACGACGACGGCACGACGGCGCTAGGGAATGGCCACCGTGTACGTCGGTGGTCGCGGTCGGAGAAGAAGGGCGGCGATCACGACGCCCACGAGGAGCTCCCCTGCCCACATCAACGGTGGGACTTGAGCGCCCACCAGCGTCCACAGTGCCGGCTCCACGACGAACGGCACGCTCACCGCGGCCACGGCCAGCCGAGACCCCGAACGTCTCCACCACGCTCCTACAGCGCCGAACACACCGCCGGCAATCACCGCGACGACCAACCATGGCGTGATGAACGTGATCCACCGCGACAAGCCACTCGTCAGCGCGCTGCCGGTGTGCGTCGCACCAGGCGAGCGCCCCTGATCGATGTCCAGAAGGAGAAATTGCGAGTAGAAGCCGGTGACCAACGCAACGTCAGCCAGTGCACCGGCCAGTGGAGCCAGTCCGCGTCTGTTTTGCGAGACGCCCGCGAGGAACGCGAGCAGCAGCCAGGGCGCAGCCGTGTTCCCCGACCAGAACACGCCCGTGACTACCGGCCTCGGGATCCGATAAAACGCCCAACCCATCGCCAACCCAACAGTAATGCTGAGGATTATCCACGAGGCTGATCCGGGATAAAAACCGTCTTGTTCGTGACCCCCGACGCCCGGCCGGTTGGTTCGACTCGACTTCGGCACGCCGTGACGGTACGCCAGGGAGTCGGTTGAGAACGGGTTCTTACGTCGACGCCGGTGCTCCTCCTCGTGTCGGGCTTGAACACTGAGGTAAGCCTTGCAGGACGACGAATGGGAGATGGTTGGCGGAGATGAGGCCCCCACCTTCCATCGCTGACCACGTGGGTGACGTGATCGGTCTGTGTGCGCGAGGTCGCAGCGCGCTGGTTGTGTCGAGTGGGATTGCCGCTGCAGGACGCTGACCCGTAGTCGAGCGCGGCCGCGGCAGTCGATCGGTGGGTGAATGACGGCAGCAGGCTCATTTCCGCTGGTCGATCTGTTGTCTGCTGTCTGCTGTCGGCTGTCGTGCGGGCTGCGGTCGGGCGAGTTTGTAGCGAGATGCAACAGCGGGGTCGTTCGGCGACAAGTAGGGGTTGAGACCGAACACCACCTCAGGGGAGTAGACGATGGAACTTGTGGACGAAGGACTGGACGCGGCGTTGTCGGAGGCGGCGGCGGTCAGCGACCGGCAGCTCGACAGCGACGAGGTTCGCGGGGCGATCTCGGCTCTCGTCGCTGCCCGCAAGCCCCGCGCCCAGCGCTCGCACAGGGGTGCCCGCCGCGTTGCGGGGGTGACGGTCGCGCTGCTGGTCGTCGGCGCCGGTGTGGCGGCGGCCGGCGGCTTCCCGGGGCTGCACACCGGCCAGTTCGGCCTGCCGGGCATGACGGAGAACGACACCTCGGAGTATTTGAGAGCGGCCTCACCTGAGGTGGTCGGGCTGATGACGGGCTACGAGCAGGAGACGCCCTTGGCCCCTGGGTACTCCCTGGCACCGGTCATCGCCCGTATCCAGAACATTGGGTTAATCCAGGCCGACGGGCTGCGCGGTGCGGTGGCGCTGTATAGCGCCTGCACCTGGGACCAGTCGTGGGTGCGCGCCCACAGCAGCGGTGACACTGCGGCCGAGGCAACCGCGCTCGCGGCGCTCCGCGCCGTGCCGAACTGGCCGATCATGGCCCGCATCGACGGCGACGGTCGCCTGGTTCCGTCCTACCGGGCGATCGCGGATGCCGCTGCAGCAGGTGACGTGCTCACGGTGGCCCGCGAGCTCGGCCTCAACTGCAACCTCGGCCAGTGAGCACCACCGACGACCAGGTCGAGGCGCTCTACCGCGACCACGGGC